>JAIRUN010000080.1 GCA_031254365.1 Treponema sp.
ATAATGGGCTGCTGGTAATACTTGGTAACTCCTTCAAGCCGTGAGGCAAGATTAACCGTATCCCCAATAACGGTATAATCAACTTTATTCTGAAACCCGATGTTACCGACAATACATTCGCCGCAATTAACGCCGATCCCCGTACCAAAGCCTGTTTCCGGCAGGATAATGCCTGAACAATCCAGGTGAGCAAGAGCCTTGGCCATCCGTATCGCCGCCCTGACCGCGCTTACCGACGGGTTTTCCAGTGTTTTGGGCGCGCCGAAGATCGCCATAATCGCATCGCCGATGAACTTGTCGATGTTGCCGCCTTCGGCGATGATCTCATTGCCCATGAGGGAAAAATACACATTAAGAAAATTAACAAGTTCCCGCGCCGGTGTGTTTTCCGATATTTTGGTAAAATTTCTGATGTCAGAAAATAAAATTGATACATGTCTTGTTTCACTTTGGTCTGTCTGCGCCGCCGATTTTTTGATAATCTCGTCCATTACGTCTATGGGAACATACCGCGCAAATGCGGCTCTTGTTTTATTTTGCATAATTTCCATCTGCCGCAGACGCAGGGCATTGGCAATAATCGGAGAGGCGGCGGCAAGAAAAACACCAAGATTTTCCAGAATAAGCGGAGAAAAATATTCTTTAATTGAAGTACCGATATGAACTGTTGCAAATTCCTCACCGGAACTGACAAGGGGAATCATGATATACGATTCGATTCGTTTGTGTATCTCTCCCGCGGGGAAAAAATCCCTGACTTCCGTAGAAACAACTTTATAATCAGAAAAATGGGTATTAAAATCGGCGATTGTAATTGCCTTGAAATCTTCCGCTGTCTCTTCAGTGTATCCTGTATTGTTTGCGTTATATATCACAAGGCCATCGTCTGAGTCTTTGATCATTATGGAACATATTTCCGAGTGGCAGACATTGTTCAAAAGCGCGAAAACGCCCTGAACCGTTTCTTCAAGGGAGCTGACTTTGCCTGACAATTCCGCAAGCATTCCGATAATGGTTGTCTGAAACAACTTGTTATCCAAAAGGTTATTCACCATCTCTATAAGAGCATTATCATTTATTTTTTTTTCTTCCTGTTTAATTATCTCGTAATCAACCGGCCGGTTTTCTTCCAAAAGGCGCTGTATCTGTTTTGAAAGTTCTTCAAAATTTTCAGGATATTTTTCGATATAAATATCCGCTCCGGCCTGTTCGCCCCAGAATTTATCTTTTGATTCTCCCAGCGTGGTAAACATAATAACCGGTATGTTCCGGGTAGCGGGCCTGGATTTTAAAAGCCGGGTGGATTGATACCCCTTGAAAAGCGGCAATTCCACATCAGTGATGATAAGTTCAGGAAGAAAATTGTAAACTTTTTTTATTCCATCAAGGCCGTTTTCCGCGCGGGCTGTTTCATACCCTTCCCCGTTCAGAAATTCCAGGAGTATATCTGCGAAAGTTTTTGAATCTTCAAAAATCAATATTCTTTTTTTATCCATGAGCTTCCCCGATTAAATCCCGCACCGCGGCTGTCAAACTGTTATTGTTAAACGAACTCTTTATCATATAACGGTTTACCCCCAGCAATGCGGCCCTGTTTTTGTCTTTCTCATCATCTTTGGATGAGATGACTATAATGGGTATATCCTTTAAGCTGTCGTTCTTTCGAATGTTTTCTGTTAACATAAAACCGTCCATGTTTGGCATGGCAAGGTCGGTGCAAATCAAATCATAGTGAACATTTTTGACCGCGGCCAGCGCTTCGGAACCGTCCGAGGCGGTATCCACTTTATATCCCTCGGCTTCGAGAATATCCCTTTCAATATCCCGTGTCGGACTGGAATCGTCCACGACCAGAATGGATTTACGCATACGCTCAAAATCTATATGCCGCTTTTTCATGTCGATGGTTTTTGTACGCTTCGCCATTCTGATTACCGTTGGTATGTGCAATGCCGGTATCATTTCGTAGTCTTCACTCAATACCACTCCCGAAAACACTTCCATTTGTTCCATAAATGACGGCAGAGTTTTCAGAATTACCTGCCGCATACTGCTGATTTGATTAACCGCAAGGGCTACGACTTCCTCATAGGCCTGCACAATAGCCACAAAAACAGAATCATTGTCGTTCCGTTCCTCATCCACGGGGATTTTCAGGATATGGTGCAGATAATACAGTTTTATTATTTTTCCGTTGTATTTTATTCCCGGACGATCTACTACCGTGATGATGTCTTTGGTATCAATAAGCATAACCGTGTCAACAAAATTGGCGGGGATAATAAATTTCATATTGCCTGAGGAAATGGGGAAACCCATAAGCGCGGCCATCGACAGCGGAACGGATATGGTAAAGACAGTGCCCTCCCCTGCTTTGGTTTGGATTGCGATACTGCCCTTCATGCGCTCAATGTTATTCCTGACTGCATCCATTCCAACGCCGCGCCCTGAAACATTGGAAATTTTATCCGCTGTTGAAAATCCGCTCTGAAAAATATAGTTTATCAGTTCTTCTTCGCTGAGCGCGGCCGCGGCCTCTTTGGAGACCAGCCCCTTATCTGCGATTTTTTTGCGGATACCCTCGATATTGATACCCTTTCCGTCATCGGTAAGCGTAACCTTCATATTCCCGCTTTCCCGGACGCAGCGAATTGTCAAAAGGCCGGTTTCATTTTTCCCCAGCGCGCGTCGTTCTTCAGGAGTCTCAATCCCGTGATCTATGGAATTTCTGATCATGTGAAGAAATACTTCGGACAATGACTCGATCAGATTTTTGTCGATTTCATTTTCAGAACCTTCAATTTTGATCTGTACCTGTTTGCCCAATTCAGAGGCAATGGTAAAAACAAAGCGCGGATACGCGTCAAGCGCGGTGGAAAGGGGAAGCATCCGCAGGGAAATTACACTGTCGTAGGCGCTTCGGATGTGATTGCCCACATCCAGGGCATAATTTTTTACGAGAGAACCGAGTTTACTCACCATCAATTCTATCGAACGAAATTCCTGAAGCAAAGGCGAATTCCATGACCGGTCGGCGCTGACAAGATTGGAAAAATGCCTTGATGCCGCGTTGAGAGTTTCAGTATCCCGTGAAATATTCCGGGCGGAAATTTCCAGAGATTGAAGTGCCGCCATGCTATGGATGATTTCGTTGATCCGCTCAAGAGATATTCTGATACTTTCTGATTTTGCTTCTTCCAGTTGATCACGCTTGGCCACGGAAGCGGCTTTTTCTTCCTGCGGGGAAGGCTGCTTTTCCGGGGTTTGAGTTTTGTCAGCGGGAATGGCGTATTCTTCGTTTGCGCACAGCGCCGACAGTTCTTTTTGAAACGCTTCTGTTTTTATATCGCATTTTTCGCCGGCCTTAATCTGGTTGATCCCTGTTTTAAGTTCGTCCAGTCCGGCAAGCACAACGCGTATCGCCTTATCGTTAAGAAAAATCCGTTCTTCTTTTACAGCGGAAAATACCGTTTCCAGCGCATGGGAAAGGGATTCGATGTCTTTGAATTCAAGCATCCGCGCCGAACCTTTCAGGGTATGGAGCGCGCGCATAAGCGTTACGAGATCATCCTGAACGGAAGCTCCTTCTTTTATTTCAAAAAGAAGCGTTTCTACGGTCGAGAGATTCTCAAGGCCCTCTTCTACAAATTTGCCGATATATTTGGATTTATCAATTGCCATGTTCACCCTGTCCGATTTTTTCTTCCACGATCAGGAACCGTTCCAATTCATTGGTGCGTTCTGTCAGGGTTCCGGCCGACAACGCTGCCGCTTCGGCAGCGCCGATAAAGTGCTTCACTCCCTGGGAAACTTCGGCAATAGCGGTATTAACCTGTTCGCTGGATTTTAATTGCTGCTGGGTGGAAACGGTAATGGTTTGCGCCTGATTGGAAGTTATTTCCGCACCCGAACGGATTTCCCTGAAAATATCTTCCAAATCTTTTATCAGTTTATAGCCTTCCGCAATTCTGTCGGAGCCTTCTTCACTGTATACGATAAGCGAAGAAGAAGAACTCTGAATTTCTTCAACCTGTTCCCGAATCTGACGGGTAAGAACGGCTATATCATCAGCCAGCCGGTTTACTTCTCCGGCTACCACGGCAAAACGTTTTCCTGTTTCTCCCGCGCTTGCCGCTTCCAATGCGGCGTTAAACGCAATTACTTTAGTTTGATCGGTAATAGTGCTGATGATCCGCACTATATCACGAATCTTGTTAACTTTATTACCCAGGGCTATAATGCCGTTGATAACACCGGAATTTTTTTCTTTTATATCTCCCATCTTTTTTACGTTTTTTTCCAGCACCGCGAAACCTTTAAGCACATCTTCTTCCATTCTGGAAGCAATGGCGGCAACGCTTCTGATTTTTTCAACATTCTCCGCAGCGATCCTGGCGTTTTCGTCGATGGTAGTTTCGATTCTTTCCATGCTAAGCGCCTGCTCATTTCCTGAAATCCGGTTATCATGACCGGAGAGGGAAACAGTTCCGGCGGATTCCCTGAGGGCGGCGGCGATTTTTATGGTTCTTTCCCTAAATTCGGATATGCCTCTGGCGGACTCTGCGGCCTGATCTTCCATGCCGCGAATTCGTTTTTTATAAGAACGCAATACCGGAAATACAATCGCGCCCATAAGCGCTAATCCGGCAATAAAGAAGAGAACTTGTCCAAGCATGATTAACCCCTACTCAGTACGATATGTTTCCACTTTCCCTTTTAAATCTTCAGACATACCGTTCAAACTGTCGGCAATCTTGGAAGTGGAAGAAGTGGCTATCACAAATTGTTTAACACCGGCGGAAATTTCCTTGAGCGCGCTGAAAATCTGTGATGAAGCCAATTCCTGCTGTTTACTGAGATTTGAAATTTGCTGGGAACGAGTAGCGACATTTTGGGAGTTGTCAACAATATGCTCAAATACGGTTTTTTGCTCGCTCATTCCCTCATAGCCGATTTCAATTTGTCTGGAGCCGTTATTGGCTTCCGCGATTAGAATCTGGGAAGCGTTCTGTACTTCTTCTATTTTCTGTTTAATTTCCCGCGTTGATTCAACCACGTTATCTGCGAAACGCCTGATCTCCGAAGCAACTACAGAGAACCTTGCACCCGCTTCACCGGAGGATGAAGCCTCAAGAGAGGCGTTAAAAGCAATCAGCTTAGTTTGATCCGCTATACCGTCAATGATACGGATAGCTTCGCTGATTCTGATAATCATATCCGACAGATTCCTTATTTCGCTTATGATTTTCTGGTTTTGCTTTCGGATATCTTCCATCATGTTCTGGTTCGCTTCCCTGAGTTCGGCTCCTTTGCTGCTCAACTCCTGGGTTTCTTTCGCAAGATGCGCTACTTCGGTAGTTTTAAGCGCAATTTGTTCTGACAGATTCTTGCTGCTTTCCATAGTGCTTACGATTTCTGAAACGCTTGCGGACTGTTCATTGGCAGTGGTGGTAATTTCTTTTGATGATGATGAAATATCAAAAACAGAATCGGCAACAAGCTGGGCGCTGTGCTTGAAACTCCCGAATGTAGATCGAAGAATGTTGAGGAATCCGTTAAAAGCCGTCATCAGTTCGCCGAATTCATCGCCTGAGTTAATGGGTAAAGATAAAGTTAAGTCGTTTTCGTTTAATCCCTTGAACAGGGTGTTCAGGCTTTTGACCGAACTATTTATATCCCGCGTGATGAACACCACAAAACCGATGGCAAGTCCCAGTGAAACAAGAACTACCAAAAGATACACTACGAGCCGGGCGCGGGCAACAGCGGTATTGCGCCTGATCTGCTTATCCAGATTGGTAAACGCTTCGTTCCACAACTGGCACAGATCCGTATTCAGAGACGATACAGTACCCAAATAATCAGCTGCGATACTGGGGGTCGATACATTAAACCCGGACATTCTGCCGTACTGATCGAGCAAAATATCAACTGTTTTACGGTACTGGTCCAGCTTTTCTGTTAATGCTTCAAAGTTATTTGTTCTTCTTCTATATCCGATGTTTCCGTCTATCGCTGACTGGATGCTGTCGGCGATTCGATCCCTGTCGGATTCAAACAAAATACGGCTGTTTCGGACAAGCTGCAAATCAGCGGTGGCAAGCATACTCATGGTGATAGTTTTTGGATTTCCCTCAAAGGGTCTTGCGTTAACTCTGCGTCCCTGAGCCTGGGCTGCGGCAAGATCACTGTTCCAGCGCTCGACTATGCTTTCCGCTTCATAAAGATTTTTACGGATTATATTGCCGATGTTTACGATCCGCGATAACGCTTCAGGAATGCCGGAAAGCGCCGGGGCGATAAAAAAATAAGTGGCCATATCCGAAACCAGAATCAACCGGGAGCGCTCCCCTATCCAGTTTATATTTTCCGAAAGGGAACGGGTGAACTCCTGATACTTCTGATATATTTCTTCGTCATCCTTTCCGGTTTTTTTCAGCGCTTCCCAGTCATTCAAAATACTTGTCTGTTCTTTTCCTTCTGTTTGGTATCTCCTCATATCCCTGTCCAGAGATTTCGCGGCGGCTGAAATTTGTTCATCCAGTTCTCTCAGGTTTCCCTGTTCCAGGCCCAGATATACATCGAGATATACAGGCATATTCTGCATCACTGTTACTGCGGGTTTAAGCGCGTTTATTCCGGCCTGTTCATTCATACTTTTTCGTATCTGTTGAACGGTCATGGAACAGATAAAGAAAAGCATTACTCCAATGGGGATCAAAAACACGGCGCTGGAAATGACAAGTTTGGTAGAAATCTTTAATTTAGAAAAAAACATTTTGCCTCCTGTTTTTTCTGCATATTGTTTTTAGGGCGCATTTTAAGGGCGTACCCGCATAACATTCCATTGCAAAACTGGAGTTTTACAAGAATTTCATTTTATTATAAATTTTTGCTTCTGTAAATAGGCTTTTTAGCCTGAGATTTTCGTAATTTTCTTCAGAAAAACGAAAAAAAAGGAACCGTTGATTGACGGCAGGCCATAAGATATGAACCTTCGCCTTCCAATCAACGATTCCCTGATTTCTTCAGGCATACAATTACTCGGTAAACATGCCCATCTTTCTGAACTTCTGGTAACGCTTGTCAGGCAAGCCTTCGTAGTTTTCCTTTGTGAGGCGGCCCAGCGAATCGCGCAGCCACGCGGCGATGTTTGCAGCGGTTACATTGACATCTTTTGCCGCGCCGCCGTCCGGTTCGGCGACAATGTAATCGCAAATACCGAACGATTTAAGATCACCGGAGGTGATTTTGATCATCTCCGCGGCTTCCCGTTCCCTTGAACCGTCTTTCCAGAGGATTGACGCAAAGCCTTTGGGAGAAATAACCGAATAAAGCGCGTTTTCCAGCATGGCAAGCTCATCGCACACGCCGATTGCCAGTGCCCCGCCTGAACCGCCTTCGCCGAGGACTATCGACACTACCGGAACTTTAAGCATCATAAATTCATGGAGGTTGCGGGCAATGGCTTCACCCTGGCCCCGCTCCTCCGCACCTACGCCGCAGAACGCGCCCGGCGTGTCAATAAAGCAAATAACCGGCCGCTGGAATTTTTCAGCCTGTTTTGCCAGGCGCAAAGCCTTGCGGTAGCCTTCCGGGTGGGGCATGGAGAAGTTTATCTTTTGAAGCCCTTCAATATCTTTGGCCCGCACCTGTGAAATAATGGTAACGGGAATATCGTTAAACAGGCCAATGCCGCCCAGAAGGGCCGGATCATCGCTGAAATAACGGTCTCCGTGGAACTCGGTAAAATCTCTGAACAACAGGGGGATATAATCACGGATCGTCGGCCGTCCCAGATTCTTCAAAAGATCAACGCGCTGCGTTATATTAAGTGCCATTATGCCCTCCCCTGCTGGTAGCCATGCAAACGGAACAGCCGGGCAAGCGTTGACGGCAGTTCCTGCCGCCCCACAACCATGTCGGAAAAGCCGTGCTCAAAAATAAATTCCGCGGTCTGGAATCTTTCCGGCAATGTTACGCCGATAGTGTTCTCGATAACCCGCTTGCCGGCAAAACCGATGGTTACACCCGGCTCGGCGATAATAATATCACCTAACATAGCGAATGAAGCGGTAACGCCGCCAGTAGTGGGGTCGCATACCACGGAAATATAAAGCTGACCTGCCTTGTTGTGCCGCGCGATTGCCCCCGATGTCTTTGCCATCTGCATCAACGAGAAGATCCCCTCCTGCATACGGGCTCCGCCGGACGCGGAAAAAATAACCGCCGGCAGTTTGTTTGTTGTGGCGTATTCAATGGCGCGGGTTATCTTTTCGCCCACCACGCTGCCCATACTGGCCATCATAAACCGGCTGTCCATGATGCCCAGCGCAACAGGATACCCCTGAATCGTACCGCGGCCCGTAACGACCGCCTCTTTTGTACCGCAGACTTCCTGCGACTCGCGGACTTTATCTTCGTATCCGGGGAAGGAAATGGGGTTTCCCGAATCCATCCCTGAATCGAACTCGCTAAAACTCCCCTCGTCAATGGTAATGCGTAAACGATCCTGCCATCCGATTCGGCTGTGGTAGGAACAATTCCCGCAAACCCAAAGCCGCTTTTCAAAGTCAGGGGCCGGGGCAGTGGTCTTGCACTGCGGACATGTAAAATCACTCATAATGACAAATTTACCGTATTTGTCTAAATAAATCAAGCGTTTTTTTAACGCCCTGCCATACGCCTCATTGCAAAAAACCGGTGTTTTGTTTTATAATGAGGTAGTCTAAAGCATAATAAAGGCTGCGGAGAACTGGTTCAAGAGACAGTAACTCTGTTGTCCAAGTGATGTAAAACTGTAGGAATAATTTGAAAACAATTTTTGTAGTAGACGATAATGATACAAACCTGTCGCTTGCCGAAGAAGCGCTGGAAAATCAATACGATGTGGTAACCATGTCTTCCGCCGCGAGGATGTTCGAGCTTCTGGAAAAAATAACGCCTGATCTTATTTTGCTGGACATCAAAATGCCCGGAATGGACGGACTTGAAGCGCTTGCGCTGTTAAAATCCGATAGCTCAAAAGCGAATATTCCGGTTATATTGCTGACCAGCCTGACTACCGCTTCTGTTGAGGCGCATGGCTTTGAACTTGGCGCGATAGATTTTATTTCAAAGCCGTTTTCCACACCTGTGCTGCTGAACCGGATAAAGACCCATCTGGATACCGATGAACTGATTCGTGAACGAACATCGCAGATTGAGCAGTTACAGAGCGGCACTGTGTTTGTTTTGGCTGACATTGTTGAAAACCGTGACAAAGACACCGGCGGACACATTGAACGTGTTACCATGTATATCGAGATATTAATTTCCGCGATGCTCGTCCGTAAAGTATACGCCGGGGAAATGCAGGATTGGGATATGGAGCTTGTCATTTCATCAGCGCGTCTGCACGATGTAGGTAAAATACTTATTTCTGATGCTATCTTGAACAAACGCGGCCCGCTTGATAAAGAAGAATATGAAATAATAAAAAGTCATGCCATAACAGGCGGACAGATTATTGATCAGATTATGGAACGGACAGGCGAAGTGAATTTTTTGCATAATGCGAAACTGTTCGCGGCTTACCATCATGAGAATTGGGACGGCTCAGGCTATCCGTATGGACTTAAAGGAATGGATATTCCGCTTCAGGGGCGTATCATGGCCATCGCGGACGTATACGATGCCCTTGTTTCCGAACGGCCGTATAAAAAAGTTTTTTCTGAAGAAGAAGCGGTGAATATCATTATGTCTGATATTGGCAAACGTTTTGATCCAAAAATAGCGGATGTTTTTTATGATGTAAAAGATCAGTTTAAGTCGGCGAAAGCGCACTTGTCTGAGCAAGTGACCTTGCCTCAGCAAGGCATAAAATAATATAGGAGGAATTATATGGACAATGTTTTTTTGAGAGATGCCAGTCACAATGTTTTTTCCTGGAATAACCTGGGCGATATCAAGGAAGGCCGGGGAGATTTGGGCGAAGAAATGCCCGTACTGGTGTACCGCCTGATGCAGTTTACCATGCTGGATGTACTGACCAGGGCTTATGGTAAAGAGCAGGCTGATGAGCATTTTCGCAAGGCCGGTTTTCTGGCAGGGACAGAGTTCGCCAGAAACGCGCTGGATCTGAAAACGGAATTTAACACTTTTTTGGCAAATTTGCAAAAAACATTGCAAACTTTGAAGATCGGCATACTGCGGATGGAAGCGTTTAATCCTGATAACGGCAGTATTGTACTCACCGTTGCCCAGGATTTGGATTGCAGCGGCCTGCCGGTTACCAACGAGACCGTGTGTTACTATGATGAAGGATTTATCGCCGGTATTCTTGAAGCGTATACCGGGAAAAAATATGATGTCCGCGAAGTGGATTGCTGGTCCAACGGCGACAGGGTATGCCGTTTTAACGGCGTTGTTAAGTGAAATAGTGTGGATCCTGCCGTAAAACTGTTATTCGATTATATACGCGATGTTATATACAATCCGGCGCATGCTGTTTTGGATGTAGGAAAACTGCCCCAGGACTTCCGTGATTTGGGAGAAGGTTTAAAGTATCTTGGAGACTGTATTCTTGAAACCAGAAGATTCGCCAATGCCCTGTCCAGAGGGGAACTGGACGAAGAATCTCCGTCGCGCAACAACGAGATAGCCGGTCCGCTCAAGTCATTACAGTCGTCACTTCAGCATTTGACCTGGCAGACCCAGCAGGTAGCAATGGGGGACTATCAGCAGCGTGTTGATTTTATGGGAAATTTCTCCCTGGCGTTCAACACAATGGTACAGCAACTGGAGGAGCGCCGGAAAAAAGACGCTGAGGCAAAATCCAAGTTACAACAGTATGTAGACCTCCTGCTGGAAAACTTTCCCGATATTGTTCTGCTCTTTGATATTGACGGAAAAATTGTTTCCACCAGTAAATCATACCTCTTCTACAGTAAAACAGAAGATCCGGAAATGATCCTGAATAAAACCTTTAATGATTTATTCTCTTCGCTTGCAGACGATGAGTTTTTGCAGCGTATGGACGGATTTTTCAGGACAGCAGTTACGGACAGGCGTATATCGGAGACAGACAGAGAAATCGATTTTGGCGGAACCGGCAATACGCGTCATTATGCCATTCGTGTTACGCCCATGCTGGATGGACAAGGGATCGTTGTCGGAACAATGTTTGTCTTTCATGATCTCACCGAGCTTCGCAAAACCGAAATTGCCGAGGCCAGCAACAAGGCAAAAAGCAAATTCCTCGCCATGATGAGTCATGAAATACGAACGCCGATGAACGCGATTCTTGGCATAACCGAAATAAAAATACAAAACGAGACCCTTGCCCCTGATATGGCGGAAGCGTTTACCAGGATTCACAACTCAGGTACTATTCTGTTAAATCTTATCAATGAAGTGCTTGATCTCTCCAAAATAGAAGCCGGTAAATTTGAATTAACCCCTGTTGAGTATGAGATTGCCAGTTTTATTAACGATTCTGTGCAGTTGAACATGATGCAGTTCAAAAGTAAACCGATTGAGTTTAAGCTGCTTGTTGATGAGCATGTACCTTCGGTATTGTTTGGCGATCCGGCTCGTATCCGGCAGATATTGAGCAATCTGCTCTCCAACGCGTTCAAGTATACGAGGGAAGGCGTTATAGAACTTTCGATCCATGCCGAAGCAGGGAACAGCGGCGCGGACGGCGAAGCAACGCTTGTTTTCCGTGTCAGCGATACCGGACAGGGCATGACAGCCGAACAGGTACACCTGTTGTTTGATGAATATTCCCGCTTTAATCCTCATGCCAACCGCAAGATCGAGGGTACGGGGCTGGGAATGAATATTACGCAGCATTTAATACAACTGATGAACGGGGAAATTTCTGTAGAAAGTGAGCTGGGCAAAGGTTCAATATTTACCGTGAGACTGCCGCAGAAAACTATCGGCCAGGATGTACTGGGTAAAGAAATGGCGGAAAATCTGCAGCAGCTTCGCTGGAGCAGCATATCAAGATTGAAAAAAGCAAAAATCGCGCACGAACCCATGCCGTACGGCAGTATATTGATCGTTGACGATATCGAATCGAATCTATATGTCGCCCAGGGATTAACCGAGCCTTACAAACTGTCAGTTGATACCGCCACAAGCGGATTTGAAGCCATTGAGAAAATCAGGAACGGCAACGTGTATGATATTGTATTTATGGACCACATGATGCCGAAAATGGACGGAATAGAAGCCACAAAAATTATCCGCGGCATGAACTATACCCATCCCATAGTCGCGCTGACAGCTAACGCGCTGGCAGGACAGGCCCAGATGTTTCTGGCAAACGGTTTCAATGATTATCTTTCCAAGCCGATAGACACAGTCCGCCTTGATGTTTTGCTCAATAAACTGATACGCGACAAACAACCGCCTGAGACACTTGCGGCCGCCCGCGCGACAGCCGCGCAAAAAACAACAGCCGCGAGCGCTGCAGCAGCCCAAACAGCAGCCGCTCAAGCAGCGGATACGCGCCAGCAAACCAACAGCCAGAGCAATAAAAAAATCCCGCTCATATATTCAAACCCGCGCTTGCTGAAAATTTTCATACGGGATGTTGAAAAGGCAATTCTGACGCTGGATGAAATATACACAAACAACTTTCGCCGCGATGACGATACACAGTTGTATGTCATCACCGTCCACGGGATGAAAAGTGCGCTCGCAAGCGCCGGTGAAACAGAACTTTCCGCTTTCGCGCTCAAACTGGAAAAAACAGGCGAGATGAAGGATATCGCCACAATACTCTCCGAAACCCCGCTGTTTATTGACGGACTGCAGGAGCTAATAAAAAAAATTACGCCAAAGGAAGAAGAACAGCATGAAGCGGTGAATGAGGATCGGACTTTTTTGTACGAAAAACTGGCAATAATTCAAGCCTCGTGCGAGGCATATAAAAGAAAAGACGCCAAAGATGCCCTGACCGAATTACGACAAAAAAACTGGCTGCAGCCAACTCAGGATTTGCTGAATACAATTACCAGCCATTTGCTGCACGGCGAATTCGAAAAGGCCGCTGAAATCACAAGAAATTATTTGAAACACGCTTAATCATAAAAAAGGCAAATCCCGTACACCCTTTCCGCGCCCCCGGCTTTTAAGACCGAGGCGCAGACATCCAAAGTGGAACCGGTGGTCATTACATCATCTATCAGAACCGAGGCTGCGGGCGCTTTTTCCACAAGTATAATACGCCCCTTTAGATTTTTCCTGCGGTCTTCCCGGTTAAGTTTTTTTTGGACATCCGAGCGCAGCCGTTTCAGACAGCGGCGAACCGGCAGACCGCCTTCCAGCAGTTTTGTCAGATATTCAACCTGATCCCAGCCGGTTTTTTTTATCTTGCCAGGACGGGGCGGAACCGGAACAATGACCGCTTCCGGCATATATACAGCAACAATCTTTTCAAAAGTATCCCGGATTTTTTCCATAAAAAAATTCCCCAAGGCAAGGCTTTTACCGAATTTATAGGCTTCCAGCAATTTCTGATGTTTGCCATTATAGGGAAAAAGGACAAATACCCGGTCAAAGGATCGTTCATCCCCATTGCGGCAATTCAGGCAGCGGCCCTGTTCCGAGATAAGGGGCTTGCCGCACAGATCGCATGGGGCATTTGCTGACAAACGTTCATTCAAATTATTGTCAATTTCAGCGCGACACGCGGCGCACAGGCCATACCATGTTTCGCGCGTGTTGACAAGGCTTTTCCCGCAAATGGCGCAGCCACAGGGGAAAAAATATTCCCGCAGAAAAAAAAGCGCCCGCCTAATCCTGCCCGCTTTAGTATTCATACCCTGTATATGGCGCTGGAACGCGCGGCGCTTTAATATTTTTCAAAAAAAGTGTATAAAAAACCATGAAGCGCTGCGACTGGTGTTTTGGCTCTGAACTGTATCAGAACTACCATGATAATGAATGGGGTGTTCCGGTTTTTGATGACCGCAAACATTTTGAATTCCTTGTGCTGGAATCCGCTCAGGCTGGTTTAAGCTGGATTACAATCCTCAACAAACGGGAAAATTACCGCCGGGCCTATGACGGTTTTGATCCCCACAAAGTGGCCCGCTACACTGAACGGAAAAAAGAACAACTGCTTGCCAATCCGGGCATTGTCCGCAACCGTCTTAAAATCGAAGCGTCAATAAACAACGCGAAACATTTCCTTGAAATTCAGAAAGAGTTCGGAAGTTTTTCAGCATATATCTGGGGCTTTGTCAAAGGCAAACCAGTTAACGGAAAATGGAAAACCATTGCCGAACTGCCAGCCAGAACCGAACTCTCAGACAAGGTCGCAACAGACATGAAACAGCGGGGGTTCCGTTTCCTGGGCAGCATAATCATGTATTCCCATATGCAGGCCACTGGCATTATAAATGATCATATCAGCGGCTGTTTCCGCTACAAAGAGATCAACCAACCCCGCCGCAGAGCGGACGGGATATGGTTGTTTGGGTAAGGTATTTGTCTCAGGGTACATACCCACATACTTTATCAGTGATAGTTTTAAACACGCCCCAGAGGCTCCCTCGCGTAGCGAGTTCTTGGGTATGTACCCTTCGCATACAATCAAAAGAAGTAAAATCTGAGTCTGTTACTGTCATTCATCAAACAGCGAAGGGGACGTATTTTCCGGCCCGGACTTTTGGCGGGTTTTTGCCCGAAAATGACCAGTGTGGGCAGCAGTTCCACCCTGCGTAAACCGTTTTTTCCATTCAGTTAACAGTCCCAGAGCTTCAAGCGGGGTTAATTTATCAGGATCAAGCGAATGAAGTTCCTGTAAAATAGGTTCAAACAATGTTTCAGTTACACTGTTAACCTGTTTTTTTGTATGGTTAACAGCAGTTGATGGCAGGGATTCCTGTAAATTAACATCACGATCACGTACCTGCGCCATGATCTGCTCTGCCCGCTCCAGCACTGTATCGGAGAGTCCGGCAAGACGGGCAACATGAATCCCATAGGATTCCGCGGTAGGCCCTTCCCGTAATTTGCGGAGAAAAATAATCTCGCCGTTTTGATCAAGCACTTCCATTGAGCGGTTTGCCATGCGGGGGTGGGATATGAGTGAAAGCTCGTGATAATGGGTGGCAAAAAAAGTCCGGCATTGTATCCGGTTGAGGAGTTCCTCACTTACAGCCCACGCAATGGATAAGCCGTCATTGGTTCCGGTCCCCCGCCCTACTTCGTCCATGATCACAAGGCTCTGCGCTGTGGCAGTATGGAGGATGTAGGCGGTTTCGTTCATTTCAACGAGGAAGGTAGATTCGCCGCGGGCCAGGTTGTCAGATGCCCCTACCCTGCAATAGATACGGTCGCAGATTCCGATGCGAGCTTCGCGCGCAGGCACAAAACTCCCGGCCTGTGCCATAAGCGTAATCAATGCCGCTGAACGAAGGTATGTTGATTTTCCCGCCATATTGGGGCCGGTGATCAACGCAAAGGAAATGTCATCCCCTGCGCCGTGACCTTGATCCGCATTGCGTTTATGCGCGTTGAGGATAATATCGTTGGGAATATATTCGCCGCGATTAAGGTGAGCCTCTACCACCGGGTGGCGGCCCTCGTAAATTTCCAGCGAACTTGAATCATCAACAAGCGGGCGCACCCAGCCGCGAATTGAAGCGGCCTTTGCCAGCGATTGGGCAGCGTCAAGCACGGCAATGCGGCGGGCTGCTGCGGCGAGTTCCACAAGCAACAGCTTAACCTGAGCGCGAATTTCAAGAAAGAGTTTTTTCTCAAGCTCAATGATTTTATCAGATGCGCCGTTAATGTCGGATTCAAGGTCAACAAGCCGGTCAGTGGTAAAACGTTCCCCCCCGGCAATTCCCTGTCGGCGGATAAAATACGCGGGTACTTTGGAAAGATGATTCGTGGTAACCTCAAGAAAATAACCAATGAGCCGGTTGTAGCGAATCTTGAGGCTTGCGATGCCTGACTTCAGACGTTCTTCTTCAAGATATTCCTCCAGCATCTGCCTGCCCTTGTCCCGCAGACCGCGCAGCGTATCCAGTTCTTCGCTGTAGCCTTCCCGAATCAGATTGCCTTCGGTCAAAAGGATCGAAGGGTCTTCACAAATGCTTTGTTCAAGCAGTTCCCGAATCTCCATGAGCCGGACAAAATCCTCATCGCCTAACGCGAGGCCGTTTTCAGATTCAAAACGAATATTCAAAAGTTCCCGCTGCGTTTTTAATTCCCTGCATGAGGCAAGGGCGTTTCTGATTGCCAGCATATCTTTGCCATGCGCTTTGTCCATCGCGAGACGGGAACACTGCCGCTCAAGGTCAGGCGTTTTTCCCAAAAGTTCCCTCAGTACGCTGAGTTTCCCCTGGTCCCGGTACAGTGTTTCAACCATATCAAGCCGGGACTGTATCTGCTCACAGTTTCGCAGGGGATGAAGTATCCGTCGCTTGAGCAAACGCCGCCCCATCGCGGTACGGGTTTCATCCATTACTTCCAGCAGGGAAAAACGGGTGTCCCCGTCATGGAGATTCCGTATCAGTTCAAGGTTACGCTGGCTTGCTTCGTCAATGCCAACGTATTCATTATCCTGATATATGGCAATGGTTCTGACATGGGGCAGCAGACTTTTGGAAGTATCATCAAGATAATCAAGCAGGGAACCCGCTGAAAGCAGTTCGGGGCTGTTATCATTAAGCCCAAAGCCTTTAAGATTTACAAGGCCGAATTGTTTTTCAAGACGCTGCAGCGCCCGCGCCCTGTCAAAGAGCCAGTCAGCCCAGCGGTTGAGTACCAGACCGCTACGATCAAGAACCGCGCGGGCAAGACGCGAATCTTCCTCAAGCAAAGATTCCTGAATAAGCATTTCCCGGATTTGCAGGCGCTCAAGCTCCTGACGCAGCCGGTCAACCGCATCCTCAAGCGCAAAGGATGTCGCGTGAAAATCACCGGTAGACAGATCGATATACGCAAACGAAATAAAGCGCCCTGCAGCGGCAAGACTGGCAAGGTAATTGGAGCTGCCCTTATCAAGAAAATCCTCGTCAACTGTGGTTCCGGGTGTGATAATCTCCACTACCTGCCGCTCAATTACCTTCTGGCCTTTCATTGGCTCGGTAAGCTGTTCACAGATAGCGATTTTTTTTCCGTATTTCAAAAGCCGCGCGATGTAGGAACGGGCCGCGTGATAGGGAACGCCGCACATGGGCAAACCGCTTCTGCTGGTGAGGGTAAGATTCAGCAGGGCTGAAATTTCAACCGCATCTTCGGCAAACATCTCATAGAAGTCGCCCAGCCTGAAAAACAGCACCGCTCCCTGATGATCCCGTTTTATACGCCGGTACTGATCCAGCATGGGACTCGACTGAGTCACACCCATAGCGTAATGCCGCCTCCCCGTGTTTATAAGATCAATTTCAA
>JAIRUN010000107.1 GCA_031254365.1 Treponema sp.
ACAATATAATTGATATCTTTTACGGGAATTCCCAATTCATTGGCTATGTCTTCGGTTCTGGGCTGATACATCAGAGTCTGGCTAAGGTTATGATATGTATACTGAATTCTTCGCAGCACTTCTTCTTTATGCTGGGGAAGGCGTACCATCCGCCGTTTATTGGTAAGATAGCGGCTGATAAACTGGCGTACCCACCAGCTTGCGTAGGTACAGAAGCGGACATTCCGTGCGTGATCATAACGTTCCGCCGCGTGCATAAGCCCCAGATTTCCTTCCTGTATCAGATCCATACAATTAACATCCGGCGCGGTATAAGGGCGGGCTATTTTTACTACCAGCCGCAAATTGGCATTGACAAGCCGATTGCGGGCTTCGTTATCACCCTGCTGAATGCGTTTGGACAAGGCCAGTTCTTCCTGAAGATTCAACAGCGGAAAGGCCTTTATCTGATCAAAATAAATCTGTAAAACGTCATCTTTCTGTGTCTTTTTGCAGGTAGTGTAGGGCTTTTTGTTCATATTTTTCCCTCCCGGAAACGCACATCCGCCACATCAGGGCGGTTCCAATAACCTCATACCTAAACCTGTTCCAAAAACTGACATTCCTGGAACTGCCTCACTTATATAGCAATTTCCATGCCAAGTCATAATTTGCGGCTGATATACGGTATATTCCTTGAACTATTGCTAAATTCGCTTAATTAGCGCCAAAAAAATCTTTTAATAGGGCTGCTCTGTATGATTTTGTATACTTTTTATGGGCTTTTCCATATAGAAAACATAATATCACTATGATATATTCCTTGACATGATTGAATATGTAGCGCCAACTTCTATTGATGACCGGATTTTGGGCAGAGCGGCGCGGCTTTTAGAGGAAGGGGGACTCATCGCCCTTCCTACTGACACAAGTTGGAGTGTAGTCTGTTCTCTCAGGTCTCAGACAGGGATAAAAAAACTCAGGCAGCTTTCCGGCGAGCGTGATGAACGGCATTTTACTTTGCTCTGCTCCAATATTTCCCAGTTTGGAGAATTGTGCAGTCTGGACAATACCCGTTTCAGATTAATCAACCGCCTTTCGCCGGGGCCGTATGTCTTTATTCTGAAAACGCTGTCCGGTACAGAAAAAGCTCTGGATATCCGCCGCCGGGAAGCGGGTGTGCGTATACCCGGCCATCCGGTTCCGCTGGCCCTGATCAAAACGCTGCAACATCCCCTCTATTCAATCACCGCCAAAAGAAGTATGCAGGGAGATGTCGAATGGGAAAGCCCCGGAGAGGGGGATACTGAACTGCCCCCCATTGCAGAAGAGGAACTATTTGAAGGGGGCTGGGAGCTTGAGGGCATTGAAGGCGTGGATATGGTTCTGGACAGCGGCGAGGAACGGGAACGAATTTTTTCCACTATTCTGGATTTATCCGGCGAAGAGGTTAAACTGCTCCGACATGGCGCAGGGGAATGGCCAATATAGGTCTGCTCTAAAAAACGGAAAAACAGAATTAACGCTTCAGAACGGAAACGACTCTTTCCAGAACCTTTTTCCGGTCAAGGGGTTTTACAATATAACTCTTTGCGCCTGTCAGAAGACATTTTTTGACCACATCTTCCTTGCCCAGAGCGCTGACCATTATTACATTAGCGCCTTTATCAAATTCAAGAATTTTTTCCAGGGCCGAAACACCGTCCATTACCGGCATGGTAATATCCAGCGTAACCAAGTCAATATTCGGATGCAATTCCTTATATTTGTCAAACCCTTGTGCGCCATCGGCAGCAGTAGCCGCTACTTCAAAGCCTTCGGAAGTGAATATCTGACCAAGTTGCTTTGCAATGAACATGGAATCGTCAACAATAAGAACCCGGTACGGAATACCCTCCGGTTTGATACCTTCGGCGGCTTTCTCATTAATAGGCCCATCAGTTTTTGCTATCATTCAGAACGCTCCTCTTTATAAAACATAATCTATAATATAGAAAAAGTCAAGTCAACTATATTATAGGGTATGTCAAGTCTTGTATTGTGTCAAGAGGAGAAAGGGGAGAATTATAAGAAATGTCTTTTTTGTGTGCGCCAATGGCCGAATTAAGCCACCGGGCCCTGAGGGAACTGATAGAGGGTTTTGGCGGCTGTGATGAGTATTTTACCGAGATGATCAGCGCCGCAGCGCTCTTTGGGGGCGGCCCCTTTGAAGTCTGGTATATGGACAGCGGCCCCCGGCCCGAAAAACTGATTTTTCAGCTGGTGGGGGCCGATATTGAGCAGATTGTCAAGGCAGCGGCCCTGCTGGATAGGCAGGAATGTGCCGGAATCGACATAAATATGGGCTGTTCCGCCCCTTTAATCCGCAAAACCGGGGCCGGAGTTGCCTGGATGACCTCTATTGACCGGGCCGGAGAGCTGATTGGCCGGGTCAGGCAGGCGGTTAAGCGGCGGCTCAGCGTCAAACTCCGCATTGGGTTTGAGGATGATTTTGATTATTTGGTTCGTTTTTGCCGCCGTCTTGAAGCCGAAGGAACGGAATTGATCACCCTTCACCCCCGGACTGCCGGGGAAAAGTTCAAACGAAAGGCCCGCTGGGAATATGTGGGCAGATTGCGGCAGGAACTGGGAATTCCCGTTGCCGGAAATGGGGACATTGCTTCTGCTGAGGATTTGCTTTACCGGGCCGACGGGTCCTGTGATGCGGTTATGGTCGGCCGGGCCGCAGTCCGCCAGCCCTGGATCTTCGCCCAGGCCCGAAAGACCCTTGCTCAGAGCTTTACGAATGAAAATGCAATTGAAGAAACCGGGCTGCGGTTTCTGGAACTGCTGGCCCGTTATCAGCCGCCGGAATTCCACCTTTCCCGTGCGCGGCGGTTTTTCGCCTTTTTCTGCGATAATCTCAAATGGGGCAATTACCTTAAGAATCAGCTCAACCGGGAGCATGATCTGCCGGGCATTGAGCGGGTATGGCGGGAATATTTCAGGGAGCATGAACCGGCATAAATCGTTTTCGTACCCTTGAAAGAATCTCCCTTTCCGGTTACAATAGTTACAATCTACTATAAAAAGGAAGAGCTATGTCTGAAAAAAACATGGTCATGATTGACGGAAATACCGCAGCGGCCCACGTAGCCCACGCGCTGAGCGAAGTAATCGCGATTTATCCGATTACCCCTTCCAGCCCCATGGGGGAACTCTCTGATGAGTTTTCCGCCCAGGGCCGCAAGAACATCTGGGGAACCATTCCCGATGTTGTGGAAATGCAGTCCGAGGCGGGCGCGGCGGCGGCAGTACACGGAGCTCTGGCTACCGGCGCATTGTCCACCACTTTTACGGCTTCACAGGGCCTTTTGCTGATGATTCCCAATATGTACAAAATTGCCGGTGAACTGACCGCGACGGTGTTTCATGTTTCCGCACGGGCTTTAGCCACATCGAGCCTTTCGATTTTCGGCGATCATCAAGACGTGATGGCCTGCCGCCAAACCGGCTGGGCGATGCTGGCTTCCAACAGCGTTCAGGAAGTAATGGACTTGGCGCTTATTGCCCACGCTGCTACCATGCGCTCCCAGGTCCCCTTCCTCCACTTTTTTGACGGGTTCCGCACCAGCCACGAACTGCAAAATGTCGAGGAAACCCCCTACGATGTAATACGTCAGATGATCGAGGATGATCTGCTGGCGAAACACCGCAGTCGGGGCCTTAATCCTGAAAAGCCCTCTATCAGGGGAACTGCGCAAAACCCCGACACCTATTTCCAGGGACGCGAAGGGGTGAACAAGTATTACGATGCCGTACCCGGCATTGTGCAAGCCGAAATGGACAAATACGCCAAACTCTCAGGCCGTGCCTATCATGTGTTTGACTACTACGGCGCAAAAGATGCTGAAAAAATCATTATCATAATGGGTTCCGGCGCGGAAACTTGCGAGG
>JAIRUN010000116.1 GCA_031254365.1 Treponema sp.
GGCCTACTAGACTAAGCCCCCTTATTATGCTATGTTTCTTTGAAACCCAAGGAGAGGCATAGTTTTTATGGCGATTAAAGAAAAAAAGGCTCAACCCCATGAAGATTCGGAAATGATGCGCCGGTTCAAGGCGAATCCCGGTGTTTTTATCGGTACTGTAATTGTACTGGTACTTGTTGTTGTGTCATTTGTGCTGGTTCCGGCCATTGTTCCCCAATCTGGCAGGGGCGGTATGGTTGATTTGACCTTTGGTTCCTATGACAAGGTTCCCATCAGCTATGTGCCGGGTAATCATTTTGCCCAGTACTATGGGAGGGTCGCCAGCAGTTTGCAGAATTCACAGAATTCAATGGACCCCAATAATTCTCAGTATATTAATTATCAAATTTGGCGTACGGCTTTTGAAGCGGCTGCGGTGCATATTGCGATCCTTCAGGAAATGAAAAAGGCAGGTTATGCTGTTTCTGCCAAAACCGTTGATCGCGAGGTTGCAATGCTTCCCCAATTCCAGGAAAACGGACGGTTCTCCGCCGCGCTGTATCAGCGGTATGACGATAATGAGCGGTTGAACCTCTGGCGGCAGATGCAGGATGATCTTGTTGAGAGACAATTCCTCTTTGATAATGCCAGTCTGCTCACATCCGGGGCAGAGGCCGACTTTATCGGGAAGATGGCTTCCCCCCAGCGGAGTTTTAATATGGTCAGTTTTCAGGTAGACAAATATCCTGACTCCGAATACATAGCCTACGCGCAGAGGAATCCTTCCATGTTCCGGGCGGTGCATCTGTCAAGAATCACCGTTTCTTCCGGTGAGCGGGAGGCCCGTCAGATTTTGGATTCAATTATTGATGGAACTACTACTTTTGAAGACGCGGCGCGGGCATATTCCCAGGATATGTATGCAGATCGGGGCGGGGACATGGGGATTAAGCTGGTTAATGAACTGTTTCAGGAATTATTCGGAGTCCCTGAACGGGAAAAGCTCTTTGTTCTGGCCAGGGGTGAATACAGTGAGATAATTAATTCCGGTCAAAGCTGGATGTTTTTCCGGGCGGAGCGGGATGCGGAAAACGCGGATTTTTCCGATGAGGCAACCATGGAAAAAGTTCGGGCTTATGTCAGGAATTTCGAGCGTGGCCGGATGGAGGATTGGACCATCGCGCAGGCAGAGGCTTTTAGCGCTCTGGTGACGGAATATGGTTTTGATGACGCATTATACCGGCAGGGTATCGGGAAACAAAGTTTTGGTCCTGTTCCCATCAATTACGGAGATGTTGATCTGTTTACCCCGCTTTCATCGGCTTCGATTTCGGAACTGTACGGATCTTCCTCAAATGAAAACTTCTGGAAGATCGCTTTCTCTACGCCGCTTAACAGTCCTTCAGAACCTTTGGTACAGGGTGGCAATGTGCTGGTACTGTTTCCAACTGAAGAAATCAATGCTGAAGAGGAGAGCATTGAGAGTATCGCGTCATATTTTTCCTCGTACTCGTTCTGGGGGCGTTACATAACCGAATCAATACACAGCTATTTTATGAATAGTGACAAAATGGAAGACAAGTTTATGGAAACTTACTTCCGTTACTTTATGGGCGAATAATCCATGTCAGGGGAGGCCCCCAATACACCGCTGAAGGGTTTTTCCTTTGGCGGTAAAACCCTGCTTTCCGGCATTGATCCGGCGGGCAGGGCAGAGCGGATCGCTGACGCGGTTCCCCTGCTTGAAAGAACCTTGTACCTTTGTCCTTCTCCCCTGTACGGATACGGGCTTGAGCGTTTGCTTGCGCGGCTTGCCCCTCATTCCGCCCTGCTCTGCATAGAAGCTGATGCGGAGTTGTTCGCGCTTTCGCGGGAGCATTTCAGCGCCGCGCTGAAAACAAATCAGCAATTACGCTTAACGAATGTTACTGATGCCGCCGCGTTGTGCGCCCTGACGCGGCAAACATGGGGGCCGCGGGCCTTCCGCCGGGTGGAGATGGTCCGCCTGAGCGGGGGCTGGCAGTTGTTCCCTGAACTGTACGAATCACTGGCAGATGCCCTGCGGCGGGAAATAGCGCTTGACTGGGGCAATGCTCTTACCCTGACAAAACTCGGCCGCCGCTATATCCGCAACGCTATGCGTAATCTTGCCCTTATTCCATGCTGTCCTTCGCTTGAGAAGCTTTCTTTTGGCGATGCGCCGGTTCTGGTTTTGGGGGCCGGCCCTTCGCTGGATAAATTGCTCAAGGGCCTTTTGCTCCGCTATGGGGAAGGAATTAAAGCGCCGCATACCCGGCCTTTCAGAATAGTCTGCGTTGACACCTGCCTTCCGAGTCTGCGGGAATGGGGTATTACGCCTGATCTCGCGGTCATTCTGGAAAGCCAGCACTGGAACCTGCGGGATTTTATCGGCTCAAGCGGCTGGAAGGTTCCGGCTGCAATGGATATTTCCGCGCTGCCCCGGTCAGCTGAAATTTTACGCGGCGGGCTTTTTCTTTTTTTTACCCCCTGGACGGAATTGCGCATCTTTGGGCGGCTCAAAGCACTGGGGCTGCTTCCCGCGACGCTGGCTCCGCTGGGATCGGTGGGTTTGAGCGCTGTGGAGATTGCCCGGCGCGTCAGCCGGGGAATTATTATTACAGGCGGCATTGATTTTTCTTTTACGTTAGATGCTTACCATGCCCGCTCAACACCGGGTCATTTGAGCAAGCTCTCCGCTCAAAGCCGCTTTGTGAGTCTGCTGAATGCCGGGCCTGCTTTTGCCCATGCGGCATACAGCATTGCCGCGAAATCGGGCCAGCAGGTGCGGAGCAATCCTGCTATGCGCAATTACCGCGATCTGTTTCAACAGGAATTCGCTTCTGATCCCCGGCTCTTTGATATTGCGGGCAGCGGCCTTCCTTTGGGTGTTAAAACGATTTTACCGGAAGAAGCCTTTGCTGCGCTGGATACAGGTTTCAGTAAAGAGGCGGAAAAAATTGAAGATTCATGTGCTGTTCCGCTCGCTGAGCAATCCGCCTGTGCGGAAAAGCTGAGGGCCTTCATTCATGATGAAGCGGAGCGCCTGCGTCTGCTGCGGGATATGCTCTGTGGCAGCGCGGCTCCTTCACTCGAACAGCTTGATACGCTCATTGATGAATGTGATTATCTGTGGGGGCATTTTCCCGATTATGCCGGGGCAGGGGGCCGCCGCCCGGACATGGCGGAACTGGCAGCGGGAAGCCCGCTGGCGCTTTCATTCCTCAAACGCCTTCGCGCGGAAATCGATTCCTTTTTGAAACTGTGGGTTACTATGTCAGGGCTGACACAGCCTTTGTCAGCGGGCTGATCTTGTGCTATGATGAGTCATGCGCTACTTCAGCACCCGAAATAAAAACGAAGCGACTGGCTTTGCGACAGCTGCGCTTGCCGGTCTTGCTCCGGACGGCGGGCTTTTTGTGCCTGAGGAGATTCCCCAATACCCGGCGGCAGTACGGTCTTCGCTGGGAACAATGGATTTTCGTGATATTGCCTTTGAAACGATCAGATTGTACGCGGGCGATGAAATACCCGCGGCAGCGCTGGAGGACATTGTTCAGTCCGCCTATACTTTTACCGCTCCGCTTGTCAGCGTGGCTGACCGTCTTGTACTGGAACTCTTTCACGGGCCGACCGCAGCATTTAAGGATTTTGGAGCACGTTTTATGGCGCGGGCTTTTGCCTACCTTCGCCGCAATGAGCAGCAGCCCCTGCGGATACTTGTGGCCACATCAGGCGACACTGGCGGCGCGGTAGCGGACGGTTTTTTTGAGGTTCCCGGTATTTCCGTTACCGTGCTGTATCCAAAGGGAAGGGT
>JAIRUN010000124.1 GCA_031254365.1 Treponema sp.
CTTTTTTTGAAAGGTTTTAGAAGAATGGAAAACATACTTCAATGGGGCCTTGATTGTATCAGGCTTGTTCAAACATTTGCCAATCCGCCGCTTACCGTTTGTATGCGCATAATTACCGAGCTTGGTTCAGCCGCAGCGTATTTGATCCTGCTTCCCCTGATCTACTGGTGTGTTGATGAAAAAAAAGGAATACGTCTGGCAACAGTGGTGTTAATTTCAGTGTGGATCAATCTTTCTCTCAAATTTTTGCTCAATCAACCCCGGCCGTTTTTTGAGGGCTATGATCCTTCATTGGGTATGTTGAGTGAGCGTCTGGGGGGATTTCCTTCGGGACACGCCCAGAATTCACTGGTAATGCTGACTATCATTGCCTCATGGGGAAAAAGAAAATGGTTCTATGTTTCGGCCATCGTCTGTCTGTTAATAGGTTTTTCACGAATATATCTGGGCGTACATTTTCCCACCGATGTCTTTGGCGGCTGGATTATCGGCGGCCTGTTGCTCTGCGCTTATTTTCTCTGTGGAAAGCGGGTTGAGGCTTTACTTGAGACAGGCGGTTTTCGCGCGGGCATGATCGCCAGCGCCGCCCTTGCGTTCATCATGATCCTCTACCGGCCAAGCGAAGAATTACTCATGCCCGGCGGCATGATGCTTGGTCTGGGCGCGGGTTACTGCATTAACAAACAGTACATTGGTTTAAGCAGTTCGGCTCTTTGTGCCAATTCAGGTATTAAAAAATATCTTATCCTGCTTGGCCGTTTTGTTACGGGATTCGTCTGCATGATACTGATCCTCGCGATAATGGGAAAACTCATTTCGCTAAATCCGCAATCCGGCAATTCTCCGCTTTTCAATTTTGCCCGTTTCGCGATAGCGGCGCTCTGGGTCTCCGTTGGCGCGCCCTGGCTCTTTCGTTTATTGCGGCTGACGGGGGAGAACAAAACCACTGATGGATAATTTTTATGGCGATGAGACACCTGTCGCCGC
Source organism: Treponema sp. (assembly GCA_031254365.1). GTDB lineage: Bacteria > Spirochaetota > Spirochaetia > Treponematales > Breznakiellaceae > WQXQ01. The sequence goes on from JAIRUN010000124.1 coordinate 988, forward strand.
CTTTGCGACTCCGCCCGGCAACAGCGCCCTGACATTGATCCGCTGTTCCGGCAAGGACGCGATTGATATGGCGGTTTCGGTTTTTTCCGCACCGGAAAAACTCAAGCAGGCCAAAGGGAACACTGTTCTTCACGGCTGGATAGTTGCGGCTAACGAAAAGATTGATGAGGTTTTGATTTCGGTGTTCCACGCCCCGAAAAGCTACACCGGCGAAGACAGTCTGGATATTTCCTGCCACGGCGGCCCAAGCGCGGGCCGGGCGGTAATGGAGACTCTGAAAAAGAGCGGTTTCAGGGATGCCCTGCCAGGTGAATTTACCTTCCGCGCTTTTATGAACGGCAAACTCGATCTTACCCGCTCTGAGTCAGTGATGGAACTGGTTTCCGCGAAAACTGATACAGGCCGCCGTCACGCGATAAACCGGCTTTCCGGCGCGCTTGAGACAGAGATCAACAATATCAAAAAGCTGCTGGTAGAAGTCCTGTCCGGCGCGGAAATTTTTCTTGACTATTCAGAGGATGAGATCGGGGCTGACGCAAAGGCGGATACAGGCGATGAAGCGGCGGGCAGACTCCCCGGACAGAAACTGGCGCGGGAAGCCCTTGTCCGCTTGAAAAAACTCGCCGCTTCATGGCAGCGGGAACGGATTTATCAGGAAGGGATTCTCGCGGTGATTGCCGGGCGGCCCAATGCCGGCAAGTCCAGCCTGTTCAACGCGCTCTTGCGGGAAGATCGCTCCATTGTCACTGAAATTCCCGGCACTACCCGCGACTGGATTGAAGCATGGGTTTCTATTGAGGGAATTCCGGTCCGCCTTGCCGATACTGCCGGCCTGAGGGAATCCGCTGATCCGATTGAAAAAATTGGCGTGGAGCGCAGCCGGAAATTGCTGGATGAGGCAGACCTTATCCTGTATCTGATCGATGGCGTTGAAGGAATTACCGGTGAAGACAGGGATTTTATAACAATAAACAATGAGCAAAATCTGCTGCTGATCTGGAATAAGGCTGATGTTGCGGCTAACACCACAGGCAATAATTTCGCCGTGCTAAGCGTCAGCGCAAAAACCGGGGAAGGCATTGCGGAATTGGGCAGGGCGATTGCCGCAACCATTGAAACGCAGGCGGACACAGCGGCTGACAAAGCGCATAATTTGCAAACTGCCGCGCTTGGATCAACACGGCAGAAAAACCTCATTGAAGCCGCCTGCGCCGCCCTGCAAGAAAGTCTGCGTCTGGCGGAACAGGAAGAGCCGCTGGATATAATCGCCCCTTTGCTGCGGGAAGCGGTAAATTCATTGGGCGAAATTACCGGCGAAGTTTCAACCGCTGACATTCTTGAAGAAATGTTCAGCAAATTTTGTGTAGGAAAATAATATGTATAAAGTAATCAGAAGTTTTTTGAACGGACTGGCTTTTGGAATAACGGAAACCATACCCGGAGTAAGCGGGGGAACTATTGCGATTATATTGGGATTCTATTTTGAATTGATTGAAGCCATAAATCACTTTACCGAAAATCTCCGGAAAAATCTGCAATTTATGCTTCCCCTTGTGCTTGGCATTGCCACAGGTATTTTATTATTCAGCTCACTGATACATTTTCTTTTGGCGCACTATTCATTTCCAACCATGTTATTTTTTATCGGGTTGATCGTTGGCATCATTCCCCATATTTTCTTGAAAATAAAAGAACCGGATCGCGGGTTCAAGTTTACGGAAATTCTGCTGGTACTTATTCCGTTTGTAATACTGGTGACATTATCATTCCTGAAAAAAGACACAGCCGCCGTAAACCCCGAAGAAGTCAATGTTACAATCCCCTTTATGTTCTTTATTTTCTTTGCTGGAATTATCGCGGCGGCGGCCCTTGTTATTCCCGGCGTCAGCGGTTCGTTTGTGTTACTGCTGCTCGGTATTTATCCCCTGATTATTTATTCTGTTTCATCTATCAGAATTTTATTGACCGATATGAGTAACACTTCCCTTATGATTGATATATGCAAAGTATTGGGACCTCTTGCACTAGGTATAATAATCGGCGGCCTTTCCATGACCAGATTGATAGAAAATCTATTGAAAAACTTTCATAAAATTGTCTATTCGATCATTCTGGGACTTCTGTCAGGATCGGTTTGTGTTCTGTTTAAGGAGCCAATGGTCTATAAAAGCGGAATATCGGCAATTATTATTGTAACCGGCATAGTGACATTTGTTTTGGGATGTACACTGTCATTTACATTGGGACGCAAACGGTTATAGTTACGGCATCACTGCTATCGTTTTTGACGGGCACTTGTTTACACACTTCATGCACAGCGTACATTTTGTGTAATCAATACGGGCGATATTATCCTCAATCGTAATTGCACCTGCTTCACAGGCCTTCTGGCATAACGCACAGCCTATGCAGCCCGCGCGGCAATTTTTTCTTACCACCCTGCCCTTATCCCTTGAATTGCATAAAACCCGTACCTTGCTTTTTTCAGGTATAATTTCAATCAGATGCATTGGGCAAACCGTAACGCATTTACCGCAGGCAGTACATTTTTTACTGTCAACTTCGGCGATACTGTCAACTATTTTTATCGCGTTAAACGGGCAGGCGTTTTTGCAGCTTGCAAGTCCGATACAACTGTAACTGCATGATTTATTCCCGCCGGTTGCAAGTTGAGATGCCGCGACACAGCTTCTCGGCCCGTCATAAATGTAATTTCTTTTTATATTATCATCAACTCCGTTACATTTAATAAAGGCAACTTTCCTGTCCGATACAGACGGGTTGATCCCTATTGTTTCGGCTATCGCGGTAGCGGCGGCGGAACCGCCTGCGGGACATCCCCTATAACTGGCCTCTTCCTTTGCAACGGCTTCGGCAAATCCGGCACAACCGGCAAAACCACAACCGCCGCAATTTACTCCGGGTAAAATATTCCTTATTTTTTCAACTTTTGGGTCAACCTGTACGGCGAATTTTTTTGCCGAAAAACCCAGAAGAGCGCCAAAAACAAGCGACAAACCTCCGATACTGATAATCGGAACTATCAGACTTTCTATCGTTGTTATACTTTCGATCATTGCTACCTTCCCAGTACCATGCCCTGAAATCCCAAAAACGCGATGCTCATCAGCCCTGCCGAAAACAACGCAAGAGGGAATCCCCTGAAAATCAAAGGGACATCAGGATGGTTATCATATTTTTCACGAATCGCCGCCAGCAAAACCATTGCAAGCAAAAAACCCGCGCCGGCGCCAACGCTGTTTACAATTGCTTCGACAAGTGTATATTTATCCTTGATATTGATAAGCGTAACGCCGAAGATTGCACAGTTCGTTGTAATCATGGGAAGATATATTCCCAGCATTGAATACAGCGCACGAAATGTTTTTTTCATAAAAACTTCGACAAACTGCACTACGGAGGCGATGATCAGGATAAATGCCATTGTTTGAAGATATGTAATATTAAGCGGCAAGAGAATAAATTGATAAAAAAGGTGTGTTAAAATTGAAGCGATGGTCATAACAAATAAAACGGAAAGCCCCATTCCAAGCGCGGATTCAGTTTTTTTTGAAACCCCGAAAAACGGACACATACCCAGGAACTGCGTTAAAACATAATTGTTTATAAAAGCGGCCCCGATTAATACGAAAAACAGATTCATGAACCAATCGCTCCTTTTTTTGCCATAATATATCTCCTTACCATTATTATAGCGCCCAGCGTAAAGAAAGCTCCCGGAGCCATAATCATAATAAGTATATGTGAAGACGGATCGTGTAACAGTTCAATATCGAAAATCGAACCGCTGCCGAAAAATTCACGGATGATGCCCACCGTAAGAAGGCCAACCGTAAATCCCAACCCCATGCCAAGCGCGTCAACAGCGGACGCGAAGACTTTGTTTTTTGATGCAAATGATTCCATGCGGGAAAAAACTATGCAATTGACAACAATAAGCGGTATGTATATGCCAAGAGCATCATTGATCGACGGCGGTGCATAGGCTTCCAGCATAAACTGCAAAATAGTGACAAACCCGGCAACAATGATAACAAAAATCGCAATGCGTACTTCTACGGGAATAAGTTTACGCAAAATGGAAATTACCACAGAGGCGCACATCATAACCGCGGTTGTGGAAAGCCCCATGGTCATAGCGTTTACCGCCGAAGTTGTGACAGCCAGAAGCGGGCATAGGGCTATAAGCTGGACAAAAACAGGGTTTTCATTCACTATTCCGTTTCTTATAAGTTCGCCATATTTCATTTTATAGCTCCTTGTCTACTTCGTAGATATTATACCATTCTATGGCTTCATTAACGGCATTGGTAATAGCTCTGGTTGTAATAGTCGCGCCTGTCATTGCTTCAATTTCATCGGCACCGGGAGAATTTTTGACAACTTTGAGAGGTGTCAAATTCTTGCCGTCAAACTTGCGGTAAAAGTTTTCCTTTACGGCAAGCGCGCCAAGTCCCGGCGTTTCGGTATGCCTTAACACACGCATACCGGTAATTTTATTTTCCGCCTTTGAAATACCGGCCATCATATTGATCGCGCCCGAATATCCGGGGGGGGCAAGTTCTATTACGTAGCCGGTAATTTCTCCGCCTTTTAATCCTTCAAAAACCCTGACTATATTTCCCGTTTTTTCCACCGGTATTTCCCTGTAACCGGAAGCCTCCGGCATGATTTCTTTCATTGTTTTTTCCTGCATCTTCCTGATTTGGGCGGCAATAGGTTCAAGGGTACGGTTATACGAAAAGGCAAGCAGCGTAGTAATAATCGTTGCAATAAAAAAAAGGGACAGCGCTGGTTTTATTATATGTTTCATGCTTTTACCTTCACCTTCCCGTAAATACGCGGCCTTACATATTTATCGATAAGCGGTACAAAAAGATTCATTATCAGAATCGCATAACTGACACCTTCGGGATAACCGCCCAAAAACCGTATCATGACGCTGAAGAAACCGCAGCCAATTCCCATGATAACTTTTCCTTTCGGTGTAATGGGAGAAGTAGCGTAATCCGTTGCCATGAAAAAAGCGCCTAACATTAAGCCGCCTGATAATACTTCAAAAATCACATTCGTGTCAAGAAAAGCTTCCCGCCCGATGAGCAACGAAAATACCACAAAACTTCCAATGTAAAAAACCGGTATTCTCCAGTTGATAACTTTTCTGAAAATCAGGTACAGGCCGCCGACGATGAGGGCGACGGCGCTTGTTTCGCCGATACAGCCGCCCGCTTTCCCGAAAAGAAGCGCCATGTAATCGCCTGCCTGCGCGACAAATCCGGGATTTCCTTTTATTTGCGCAAGATATGTCGCGCCTGTTACCCCGTCGGCTATTGGCCACGTGGTCATGTCTACGGGAAACGAAGCCAGCAAAAAAGCCCTTGCCGCAAGCGCGGGGTTTACAAAATTCTGCCCCAAGCCGCCGAATAACTGCTTGACCGCAACAATCGCAAAGACACCTCCGATTACGGGAATCCAGAAAGGAACGCCCGGTGGAAGGTTAAATGCCAGCAAAAGCCCCGTGATGACGGCGCTCAGGTCAAGTATCGTAACTTTTTTTCCGGTAACTTTCTGGAATAAATACTCGGCAATAACCGCCGCCATGACCGCTTCGGCAATGGTGTAAAACGCACTAATACCATAGGTGTTAATTCCAAATATGCAGGCAGGTGAAAGCGCAATTAACACGTCACGCATACGCCTTTGAATAGTATCCCTACCGTAAATATGAGGAGGCGAAGATACTGTCAAAATAACTTCCATTATTCAAACCATCCTATTTTTTTTGTTTGGCAAGCTCCACCCTTCTTGTTGTGCGAATTGCCTGCGACAGCCGCCGTTTTGCCGGGCATATATACGAACAGCTTCCACATTCTATACAGTCAAGGCCGTTGTGTTTCAGGAACATTGCGCTGTTTTCCCTTAAAATATCCGTATTCAGCTCTATCGGTATTAGGCCCGCCGGACAATGTTCAACGCACTGACCGCAGCGGATACAATTCTGTTCAGGGGGAATATGCGCCTCTTCTTCGGTAAGAAAAAGCACGCCGGAAGTAGTTTTAACAATGGGAACGTTAATGTCAAAAATCGCCACTCCCATCATGGGGCCGCCTACGACAACTTTGGCGGGGCTGCTCTTAAACCCTCCGGCCATTTCAACCAAATCACTTAATTTTGTGCCGAGACGCACCTTGTAATTGCCGGGATTCTTTATCGCGCCGCCTGTTAATGTAACAACTTTGCGCATAAGGGGCCGACCCCTGAAAATCGCGCGATGTACCGCTATAACAGTATCAACATTATTAACGATACAGCCGGCATCCATCGGAAGCCCGCCTGAGGGAACTTCTCTTTTGGTAATCGCGTTGATAAGCTGCTTCTCCGCGCCCTGCGGGTATTTTGTTTTTACAACCGCTACCTCAATATTGGGAATATCAGCGCATGTCTTTTTTATCGCTTCAATAGCCTCCGGCTTGTTATCTTCTATCGCGATAATGCCTCTGGCGGTTCCAATAACTTTTAAAATAATTCGCAAACCGGTTACGATTGGATCGGCTTCTTCAATCATAACCCTGTTGTCTGTGGTGAGATATGGCTCACATTCACAGCCGTTGACAATAACAGTGTCTATTTTTTTATCTTTGGGCGGCGAAAGTTTCACATGGGTTGGAAATCCCGCACCGCCAAGCCCGACTATTCCGGCCTCCCGGATGATTTTTACAATCTCGTCTCTGGAAAGATCATCAAAACCGTCACGGAGTTTGATGCTCTCATGTTCTGACAACTCCCCGTCATTTTCAATGATGATTGATTCGACTATAGTTCCTATCACTGTTAAGTGAGGGCATATATCTTTCACTGTCCCCGATACGCTGGAGTGTATTGGCGCGCAGACAAAGGCTTCGCTGTCGCCGATTTTTTCGCCCAGTTTTACCTGCTGTCCTATGGTAACAAGCGGCTTGCAGGGCGCGCCCAGATGCTGCACCAGCGGGAAAACCATCTCGCTTTTGACACCGGTAAGCAGCAGTTTTATGGGCACATTCTCCGTATATTCCTTTTGCTC
>JAIRUN010000163.1 GCA_031254365.1 Treponema sp.
GCAACCCGCTGGCGGGCTTTTTTCCTGCTTCCCACCAGCTCAAAACGTGACAGGGGAATCTCCATCTTGTCCAGCCCGCCTGAATTTTTCCGGTATACATCAGGGATACCCACCACCCATACCTTGTCGATATTGGATCGGATATATACCGGCAGAACTGTTCCTGACGGAATGGGAGGCTCATCCGTTGACCAGAGCAATACCCCCCAGCCGAGGCGGGCGCATGACGTAAACACGGCGCAGATCGCAAGCAGAAAAAGGCCGAAAAACCGGCACGGTATTACAGAGCGCATAGCAGATCCAGTATAGCTAAAAATAACGGGCTTAATTGGAAGGCGGGGGTCCATACCCCGCGGCTTGCCGCGGGGTTCTTCATTAGTCAGCAGCCCCTTTGCTTTTCTTCTTGCTTTTCTTCTCTTCCCGCTTCTCTTTCAGAGTTTTTTGCGGCGCTTTTTTGGTATCCTTTTTGTGCAATATGTGTTCAGCCATACTATCCTCCCTATTGGACTATAATTGCTAGATAATATATAATACATTATTTGAGGTATGTCCAGTGTTCTGTATATTAGAACACTGGAGGCGGCAAGCCCTGTTTGGCAAGTCAGGGAAAGCCTTATTGACAAAAAGGGAGAAATTCGCCATAAATTATGGTAGTGAAGAAAAACATGGGGGGAGATAATGACCGTAGCGGAAATAGTTACACTATTTGAGGGAAGATTTTTTAGCGGCGAGGACAAGTCCGATCTTGTCATCGCTTCGGCCTGCGGGGCGGATCTTATGAGCGATGTAATGGCCTTTGTCAAAGATAAGGTATTATTGCTGACCGGCCTGGTGAATCCCCAGGTAATTCGTACTGCGGAGTTGCTTGATATTCATGCCATTATGTTTGTACGGGGTAAAGCTCCCAGCGGGGATATGATTGACATGGCTGATGATGCGGGAATTATACTTGCGGGAACCAAGCTCCCCATGTTTCTGGCCTGCGGCAAACTCTACGAAGCCGGGATTAGGACTGGCGGAACCAGGACAATCTGACGGCAGACCAGAGTGTTATTTCAACAGTTTGGTCAGTATACGGTCCAGACTGTCGGCGAAAGTTTTTAGTTCCTTTTTGCCGTAGCTTGCGATCCGTTCCACGCCCAGGCCGTTTTCCGCAAGACCTACCATAAAGTTCCGCAGAGACAGGGCCTCGCCAATGTTTTCAGCGGTAAAAGTCCGGCCACGGTCATCAATAACGGCAATGCCTTTTTCAAGCAGCCGCTTTGCGAGCGGCACATCCCGGCTTATTACAAGGTCTCCATGTTCGGCAAGTTCCACAATCCGGTTGTCAGCGGAATTCTCACCCGACGGACAAATTTCCATTGCAATATTATCCCCGCTTATTCCTGGAATGGAACGGTTTGCGGCAAATACCGCCTGAATCCCCCGCCGCCGGACGCTGCGCAGGGCCAGTTCCCGCGCTTCCTTCGGGCAGGAGTCCGCGTCCACGAGGATTTTCATTGGGGCAAACTGGCAACGTAGAGGGTGTAATTACCCCGCAGCAAAAGGGGTTTTCCCTCATTGCCGCCCGCGGGAATAAAAACAGATTCGCCGCTTGTGAGTACCGCCTTGTCTTTGCCGCCCTGCATGACAAGTTCTCCGGCAGTAAGCACACAAATTGCCGGGCCGCATTTGGAAAAAGCCGTCTCGCCCGCACCGTGTATCACTGAAAGGGAAAATTCCCCGCAGGGGGCAGGGTAGGTGAAACAGCTTTGGGGAGCGAAATCCGGCCGGATGATCTCAGGTTTCATGGGGCGGAAGTCCAGAACCCGCGTCAGTTCGGGAACATCAATATGTTTGGGACTGAGGCCGCCGCGCAGTACATTGTCGGAATTGGCCATCAATTCCACACCAAACCCGTGTATGTACGCGTGAGGCGTTCCGGCCCCCAGATAGACCGCTTCTCCCGGCTGCAAATTAAAGACATTGAGATACAGCGGTGAGAGCAGGGCCGGATCATGGGGATAGAGTTCGGCAAAATGGAGCATAAGTTCCATGAGCATAGTGTCTGATCCCGGCCAGCCACGGCGGATATGGGCGGTGAGTTCTTCCCGCACTGCGGGGGAAAGATTGAATAAGGCATTGAGAAAATTCCGCAGAACAGCGGGGCGGCCCGCGGCAGAGCCATCTGAATCAAGAGCCCGCAAGAGCGGCGCACAGCCTTCTTGCAAGGCAGCGGATGGGGCAAGAAATTCTTCAAGCAGCCGTCTGATTTCATCAGGTTCCCGAAAACCGCACATTCCCGTAAAAGGCGTTCCTTGCTCGCAAGGCAGTGCGCAGATTATTTCAGGCTTATGGTTTACATCTTTGTAGTTCCGGTTGGGGGCATCCGGGGCAATGCCCATGCGATTTTCCCGTTCAAAACCTTCCCGCGCCTGACTCAGATTCGGATGAACCTGAATGGAAAGCGTTTTTTCAGCGGCAAGCAGTTTGAACAAAAAGGGAAGGCCGTTGTATTGTTTTGCCGCCTGTTCTCCCAGATAATAGCGGGGATTTCCGGCTATTAATTCCCCCAGAGGTATTTCTTTTTCATCAAGGAAAACCAGCGAGGGAGAGCCTGGATGAGCTCCCATCCAGAATTCCGCCCAGGGACGGCCCTCGCTGTTCACCTGTCCCACAAGGCGCGGAATCCACTCTGGGGAACCCCATTCATAATGTTTGACATGATTATGCAGCTTGAAAAAATCAGGTATCAAAAGAAGGATTATCCTCCAGGACTTGATCGATCCGCGCGATGAGATTCATGGCGCGCTGTTCTAACTCCCGCACTTCACCTTCCCGCCGGGCTTCGGCTTCCTGACGTTCCTGTCCTGTCTGTATCCGCAGCTTGTTAATCTCATCGCAGAGCAAAAAACCGGCAAGAATCGCTACTTTTAAGGGATCATTCATACCGGAAATATCATGGGTGTTTGCCACCACAGTCCGGTACTGGCTTAATACTTCTTCGAGATAAGCGGGCTCTTCGTCCGTTGTAATGGAAAAGGAAGTTCCCAGAATTTCCAGCCGAAGGTCACTTGCCATGGCTTCCCTTAAAAAATTTCCAGTTCCCGGTTTTCGGCAGAGGTATCCTGACCATTCAGAGACGAATTTTCAGCTTCGTCTGTCAAAGGATCTTCAACATCGCCGCCGGACTCTGCTTCGGGTATTTCAAAAAAAATTTTTTCTCCAGTCGGCTGAACAGCGGATTGCGCCGGATCAGGGGAGGCGGTTTTTTTTTCCGGTTTGGCAGCCTGCGTTTTGGGCGCTGCCGCGGTTTTGCTCTCTTTATTTTTCAGGCTTTTTTCAATGGCGTTTTCAAATTGATTGAGCCGATCCAGAGCGGCTAAAATACCGTCCTCGATGCGGCCCTGATCTTCCTTGAACTGCAGAATCAAAACCTCCAACTCGTCAATCCGCTTTTGATAAGACTCAAGCCGTGTCTGCAACTCCACTTCTTTTTGTACAAGCGCGGTATTTTCACCGGTAAGCCGTTCAACATACTCGGCTACTCTGGAAACCTTTGTTTCCAGCAGTTTGACTTGCTCAAGGTTGATCACTTTCAGGCCCCCAGCGCGGTTTTGGCTTTTACAAGCACTGCCTTAAAAGCCGGGGCATCATTGACTGCCATCCATGCGAGAGCTTTCCGGTTGATAATTACACCGGCCTTGTTCAGCCCCGCGATGAACCGCGAATATGAAAGTCCTTCTTCCCGGCAGGCGGCGTTGAGCCTGATAATCCACAGCTTGCGGAAATCACCCTTGCGGTCACGCCGGTCCCGGTACGCATAGGACAGGGCCTTGGCAACCGCGTCTTTGGCGGTTTTGTAGTTTGAGTGCCTGCGGCCCCAATACCCCTTTGCGTGCTTGAGTATTTTTTTACGATGGTTCTTCCGTTTGGAACCGTCTACTGCTCTTGACATGATTTTAACCTCTATTTAGTGCGGTCGTATCGTACCTTTGGTACGACTGCATATTAAAATCGAACATGAAAGAACCTTTCATGACACCTCTCCTTGAAATTAAAACAGTTCAACCGTAGGGTAACAGTTGTTTTCTGATAACCGGCACATTATCGCCGGACAGAATCCCCGCATGACGCAGATTTCGCTTCCGCTTGGTTGACTTCTTGGTTAAAATGTGGCGCAGGTTCTGTTTTTTATACCTCACCTTGCCACTGCCGGTAAATGTATAGCGCTTTGCCGCGCTCTTTTTTGTTTTCATCTTTGGCATACTGCTACCTCTGTAATATCAGGATACTGGCGCGGCCTGCGCCTGCTTCCTGGATTTGGGACTTAAAACCATGGACATGAACCGGCCTTCCATTGCCGGCGGCTTATCCATTGCATATTCCCCTTCAATGCGTTTTAGAACATCTTTTAGAACATCCAGTCCAAGCTCCGTATGGGCAAGCTCCCGGCCTCTGAACCGTACCGTTACTTTTACCTTGTTGCCCTCTTGCAGAAATTCCTTTACGTGTCTGGATTTGAAATCCAGATCATGATCATCGATCTTCGGCTGCATCCGGATTTCTTTCAGCTTTAAAAGTTTCTGTTTCTTTTTGGAATCCCGGACTTTTTTTTCATTTTCGAATTTGAACTTGCCGTAATTCAGAATTTTTACTACCGGAGGAACCGCCTGCGGGGCGACTTCTACCAGATCCAAACCCAGCTCACGGGCAATTTCCATTGCTTCCGGGGTTGTCATTATCCCCTGCCGTTCCCCCTCATCCCTGATGAGACGGACTTCTTTCGCCCGAATCTGCTCATTAATCCGTAAATCTTTATCCGACAACTGACCTCCTCGCCGGCCGGAGGGAACAAGCCTCCATACCCTCAATACCGGTTCACGGGGTGGAACC
>JAIRUN010000011.1 GCA_031254365.1 Treponema sp.
AAAACTCTGCGAGGCCATGGGCGGCGGCATCAATGTGGAAAGCGAGTACGGCAAGGGGAGCGTTTTCACAGCCCTTATCCCCCAGATTATCAACCCAACTGAACCTTTTGCGGCGGCGAAAGACGAGGCAAACAAGAAAAGTTATATTGAAAGTTCCGACGGCATCAGTTTCACCATACCCGATGTGCGGTTGTTGGTGGTAGATGACATTGACATCAACTTAAGAGTAGCCGAGGGCCTGTTAACGGCCTACGGTGCGACAGTGGACACCTGCCTTAGCGGGGCCGAAGCCATAGAAACGGTGAAGCGTAACCGTTACGACCTGGTGTTCATGGATCACATAATGCCGGATGTAGACGGCATAGAAGCAACGGCGGCCATCCGCGAATGGGAGGCGGAACAGGGAACGGATCGCCATGCCGTACCCATAGTAGCGTTAACCGCTAATGCCGTTGTTGGCATGAAGGAAATGTTTATCGAAAAAGGGTTCAATGATTTTCTCTCCAAACCTATAGACGTATCCATGTTAGATAAAATCCTCGAACGCTGGATACCGCAAGAAAAAAATTAACAAAGGGGTAATCATCGGAGTAAACCATGACCCTCAAGAGACGAACTTAGAAATAGCGGCAAAAATACACCTTTTGCCGGAACCCGAACAGCGGCAAATAGAGGACATGATAGACGCCATGTTGCATAAGTACGCAGTTGAAGAGAAGGACGATACAACAGAGTCAGACAGCAGTTTAAAACAGCTCTATCTGTGCGCCTTTTTTTTCTTCAAAAGTCCACATATACTTGAATACCGCTTCATTGCCGCAGACAATACGGTGTTTTTCACAAACATCATAGAATAACTTTGTCAGACTGTCGTTATTATCGCTGTTTATTACATAATTAAGGCCATATTTTTGCTGGTACATCTTCTTCAAACCGGGAAAATGTTCATCGAGTTTTGAGTAAAAATACTCGCGGTCTCCTTCCCGCAGGGTAAGCCCGATACCAAAATAAATAAAGCCAAAAACCCCTGCCTCGACACAGTAATCAAGCAGGCCCCGCAGATTCTCTTCGGTATCGTTAATAAAGGGAAGAAAGGGGCAGAGCCACACAACGGTCTGTATGCCATTGTCCCGCAAAATCTTCAAAACCTCAAACCGCCGCTGTGTTCCGCACACATTGGGTTCAATAATTTTGCAAAGATTTTCATCAAAAGTGGTAAGGGTCATTTCAACAATACATTTGGCTTTTTCATTAATTGCGCGCAGCAGATCCATATCCCGCAGAATCAGATCGGACTTGGTTTGAATCGCAAGACCGAATCCGTGTTTTTCAATGATCTCAAGACAGGCCCTGATATTGGAAAGATTCTCCGGTACGGGAATGTAGGGATCGCTCATTGCGCCGGTCCCGATCATGCACTTTTTTCGTTTGCGTTTGAGCGCGTCCTCCAGCAGCGCCGGAGCATTGGACTTGATCTCGACATCCTCAAAATTATGTTCGATATGATAACACTTGCTGCGGGAATCGCAGTAAATACAGCCATGAGTACAACCCCTTGAAATATTCATGCCGCCCTGTGCGCTCAGGATACCCTTGACTTCCCTCTGATGCATATATTATGAGCCTCTTGCAAAACTAAGCAAAAGCAGAAATGTATGTCTAAAGCAAATAGCAGGGGGCCTGTCAGAGGCCAAGCGCACCGCACATGCACGGCACGCTTGCCTCTGCCACCCCTCGTTACTTCATCTGTACATACATTTCTGAATTTACCCAGTTGTACATCGTTAATAGTTATAAGGTAACTCTTGTAAAACAGGAGTTTTGCAAAAGCCTCTTATTATACTATAATTATACACTGATGGACTATGATTGTATTGTGATAGGCGGCGGACACGCGGGAATTGAAGCGTCTCTGGCCGTCAACCGTCTTGGTTTTTCAACTCTCCTCATCACCCAGAACCCCGACCGGATCGGCGCGCTTTCCTGCAATCCCGCAATCGGCGGTCTTTCAAAGGGCAACCTTGTGCGCGAGATTGACGCGCTGGGCGGTGAAATGGCAAAGCTCACTGACGCGACCATGATTCAGTACCGGATACTCAACCGCTCGCGGGGACCGGCGGTACAGTCACCGAGAGCCCAGGCCGACAAGCAGGCATACCAGTCCGCTGCCCGCTCGGTTGTGGAACAGCAGCGCGGCCTTTCGATTTTTATGGACACGGTAATTGATCTGATTGTTGAAGGCGAACCGGCAAAGGCCGCTGGTGTGATCACCCGGCGGGGACATCGCATAACAGGGCGCACGGTGATTCTTGCCGCCGGTACTTTCATGGAAGGAAAAATATTTATCGGCGAATATGACGCAAGCGAAGGAAGGCTTGGCGAAGAAGCGGCGCTGGGGCTGGGGGCAAATCTGCGCCGCATGGGTTTTCCTGTGGGGCGGCTCAAAACCGGAACTCCGGCGCGGATAGCAGGCGACTCCATTGATTATTCAAAAATGGAAATGCAGGACGGCGAGGAAATGCGGCCTTTTTCTTTTACCGCGGACAGCGTTATGAACCGCCCTTCCCTTCCCTGCTGGATCACCTACACCTGTTCAAAGACGCATGAAATTATCAGGGCCAACATTCACCGCTCCCCGCTGTACGGTGGAAAAATTTCCGGCGTTGGAGCCCGCTACTGTCCTTCCATTGAGGACAAGGTTGTCCGTTTTCCTGAACGGGATCGGCATCATATTTTTATTGAACCGGAAGGGCTTTCCACCAATGAAATGTATATGAACGGCGCGTCAAGCTCCCTACCCGAAGACGTGCAGCGGGATTTTATTCACAGTATTCCCGGCCTTGAAAGCGCCAACATTGTGCGGCCCGCTTATGCGGTGGAATATGATTACCTTGATCCCCTTGATCTCTACCCCAATCTGGAATCCAAACGACTGGACGGTTTTTTTGTGGCCGGGCAGACCAACGGCAGTTCAGGTTATGAAGAAGCCGCCGCTCAGGGGCTTATGGCCGGGATTAACGCCGCGATGAAAATGCAGGGCCGCCCGCCGCTGGTGCTTGGCAGGGCCGAAGCCTACATCGGCGTACTGGTAGACGATCTTACCACTTTGGGAACCAAAGAACCCTACCGGATGTTCACCAGCCGCGCCGAACACCGGCTGATGCTGCGCCATGACACGGCTGACACCCGGCTCAGTCCCAAAGGCCGCGAGGCGGGCCTTATTGACGACATCCGCTGGGAGCGCTTTCAGAAAAAAACCGAAGCGCTGGATGCTGTTATGGAACTGCTTTCCCAGCGAAAAAATTCCGGCATTGCGGCTAACGGCGCTGAACCCGAACTGGCGCATTATCCCGCCGAATTGATTGAACGGACGCTGCTGGACATCAAGTATGCCGGTTACATTGAAAAAGAAAAACGCGCCGCGGCAAAAGCCGCGAAAATGGACGCAATCAAACTCAATCCCAACATGGATTATGTTTCTATTTCAGGACTTTCAGCGGAAGCAAAAGAAAAACTCAAAACCGTAAAACCCCTTACCGTGGGACAGGCCGCGCGAATCCCCGGCCTGCGTCAGGGCGACATTGCCCTGCTGATGGTGCTTGCGGGCAAGCGGTGATGGG
>JAIRUN010000067.1 GCA_031254365.1 Treponema sp.
CGCGTATACTACAAGCTCATCCCCCTGCTGTTCCGCCTCTATTGCGCTCCCCGCAAAATGGGGTTCCACTCCATCCCTGATCTGCCAATAGCCATTGGTAAATTTCATTTTTCCTCCAATGCGTCAATTAGAGGTATTATATATGGTATTGCCTTTTCTGGATAGCTTACAAACGTTCCCAGAGATTATCACCATTATACAGGTAGAGTCCTGCCTGTGGATCTTCGTTGTAATATGTCCTGAATGACGCCCCATAGGTTCCCAGAGAGGTATCGCTTCCGATAGTAACCCCTGCCCCTATTTTTATCATTTCAATATCGTTCCCCT
Source organism: Treponema sp. (assembly GCA_031254365.1). Classification (GTDB taxonomy): domain Bacteria; phylum Spirochaetota; class Spirochaetia; order Treponematales; family Breznakiellaceae; genus WQXQ01. Next base: position 328 of record JAIRUN010000067.1, read on the forward strand.
GAAAAACTCCCGCTTCGATTGATGTAACAGTTTCGGGAATGGTAATGTGAACCAAAAGATTATCTCTGAACGTATACCGTTCCAGAGTCTTAAGGCCACTTCCAAATGTAATTCTCTTTAGGCTGTTTTTCTGAAAAGCCAGCGCCCCTATTGTTTCTACCGAGTCGGGAATGACGATTTGCGTAAGCTCGTTTGAAGCAAAAGCCCCATTGCCAATATGCTTCAACTGTTCCGGAAAACTTACCGAGGATATGGAAAAATTGCTGAATACATTATCATCAATAGCGGTAACCGGTTTGCTCTGTAGTGTTTTGGGAATAAAAACAACCGGGGTATATTCTTCGTTATACCTGGTAATGGTTACTTCTCCATCTTTGATGATAAATGAGAACGGAGTATCAAGGCCATTATCCCAGACAGCATATAAATTAATATCATCCCAGATGGTAATTCTTTCTCCGGGCTGGTAGAGCATAGTATTATAGCCGTAATAGTCATAATCCGAATATCGCCAGCCGAGAAAAAAATACTCATCATTTTCGAGGCTCCCCGGTTCAAGAATGACTGCCGTATCTCCTGTGTAGTAGACAGTTGAATCTACCGGAGGATTCCCGCTGGTAGAACCATTGCCATGATAAAAAATATGACAAGGAGTTGGCTGATAGGGCGGACACCCCGGCAATACTAAAACCAGCAAAATCGACAATACAAAGAGAAGATGTTTCATGTTGCGCCTCTATACCAAATATAACAATATTTTTCTGTTTTTCAACATAAATTTCATGAATTTTTTATATACCGTGGATTTGCGCCGCTTCCGCTTCTATCGAAGTAGCCGCGCCGTGGCCGGGGCAGACCCGTATGCCGCTGTCCAGGGCAAACAGCCGTTTCAGGCTGGCGAAAAGCTGCGCCTCATTGCCGCCGGGAAGATCGGTGCGCCCGTAATCGCCCTGAAACAGAGTATCCCCGCTGAATAGTACCGCCGCTTCCCTGTCCCAGAAGGCAACGCTGCCGGGAGTGTGGCCGGGCAGGTGCAGCACGGTAAATGGGCCGATAGCATCCCCTTCTTCAAGGGTTTTGTCCGGCGAGGGCATATCCTCCCACAGAGCGTCAATATAGGCCGCTGAACCTGCGGCGGCGCTAAAGCTGCGGCAGTGAACCGGGTATGAATCAGGGCCGAGGTATTCCGCGTCCGAGCGGTGAATGGTGATAAGGGGGCCGCCTTCCGGGGTGCGGTATGCTGCCGCAAGGGATGGCAGTCCGGCGATATGGTCAAAATGTCCGTGAGTGAGTAAAATATAGAAGGGAACCAGTTTAAGCTGGTTAAGCCGGGCAATGATACGCTCAGCCTCAGCGCCGGGATCGATCACCGCGCAGCCCTGAAAACCGGAAGGGAGCGTTTGTCCGGCTCTGGTTTCTGAAAGGGGATATATCCAGCAGTTAGTGGCAATATCCCCAACGATGATATGACTGACTTTTTTTTCCTGCATGGAGGAATAATACTCTGCGGATACTTGATTTTCTAGTGATCATTGGCTTTGTGATCCTCTGGTACGGTCTGGTTCCCATAGCAGGGGCGCTTGTTACCCGTTATAAGTGGCGGCGATTCAGGCAGCGCTTTGACGAACTTCGCCTGCGGCCCCTGCTTGATTATAGCCTGTACCGGCAAATCGGCGAAGAAGGCGGCAGCTTCCGTTTTATGGGCGGTTTTGAATCGGTAACTGACGGGCAGACTCTCTGGATTAAAGGGGAGAATATGACTATTCCGGTTTCCCTGACCAATGCCCAGACCTTCTTCCTGCCAATGACAGAAAGTGAAAAGATACCGGAAAGTTTTGATCCTGGAGATGAAGCGCCGGAACGGATTCGCTGGGATCGAATTTCCACACTGACCGAAGGAGCCAGAGTTTTTATCGGCGGTTCTTTGGTATATCAGGATGGCAGATGGATTTTTGTTTCCACACGGGAACATCCCCTTTTGGTGATCTTTTATGACGGCTCTGACCGTTCCCTGACAGCCAGAACGATTCGGGCGGGCCGCCGCCGGAACGAGTATTGGAACGCGGTAACTCCCTATTCACTGGCTATCGGTGTGCTGTGCCAGTTGCTCATTGCTATTTCTTTTCTTTCCCGGCCCGCGTTTCGCCTGACGGTGGTAACAGCCCTCAGCGCCCTTTTTACTCCGCTCTTTCCTTTGATACCGCCGGGGCTGCTGTTTACCGTAGTATACCGCCGCCTTTCCTGGCGGGCGCGTATATTGCGGGCATACCACGACCTGATTCGCCTACCCCTGCGTTACTTTGCGCCGGAGAAGATCAGTGACCGGAAGACCTGCCGCCTTCCTAACGGGGAATTATACGGCTGTATATATTACGAATCCCTGCCGCCCGCGGTGCGGGAACAGAACATACCAATCCTGCTGCCTGAATATTCAATCAGGGATCTGAGCGGCGGCGGTTATATTGTAGGGGCCTTGAGTCCGGAAAGCGAGCTGCCTGTGGAACCACAGGACACTGCCGCAAGTTTCGGCATTCTTCCTCCGCATCCCGAAGCCCTTGCCCGCCGTTATGCGATAACCGCGTATATGCTTGAGGCGGCTGCCTGGATTGCGCTGCTGGCGGGAATAGGGCTAAATATATTCTTTCTCAGGATGCTCCTGAGTTTGCTCTGATACTTCCGCTTCGGTTTCATTATCTTTACGGGACTTCGCGTAATTTACAGTAAGCGTCCTGCCCCGGAAAGTCATGCCGTTGAGCGCTTCAATAATCTGCTCAGCGACTGTGTCCCTGACCTGCACAAATGAATAATTGTCCAGAATACGGATTGCGCCGATGTCCTCTTTGGGGATTGAAGTTTTTGAATTTATAATGCCCAATATTTCCCTCGGAAAAACCCGCCGGTTTCTGCCCGCGCTGATAAAAAGCTGTTTTGACTCTTCCTCCGCCAGCGGATACGCGCGGGGTTCATTGGATACATCGGCTCCCTGCCCATCCGGCGCGGCAGATACTGCCTGTCTGGAGCGGTTTCCCCCCCTGTCACCGCGGAATTTGTTTTTATCCGCCCGGCCCAATTCGCCCTGATCATAGAGCATCAATAAATAAGCGGAAGCCCATGATCGCCTGAAAAAAGAGACCTTTTTTTTGAAAAACCGGCGATACTCATTCAGTACATGAGGGTCTGCGTCTGAGCTGAGCCTGTCAAGAATACGCTCAATGTTTTTTCCTGTTTTTTCTCTGTCAAGTTGAGAAGGCATACCACATCCTCTTCTATTCTATTTTTATATAATACTGATACATATCGGCTGTTTATTCAAGGCGGCTGTTTGCATTGTCCGGCCGTGCCAGGGGCTTGTATCTGCTTTTGATAATCGGATCAAAATATTTTTCGATGTCAATCTTTTTCAGCAGCAGTTTGATCACGAAACGGTAGAGTACAAATGAAACGGCAAGGGCGGCGATAAAGATCACCGGAAAGCCCCAGCCCTGGCTGTTCTCAGGCAGATAAATCATGATGAATCTGACATAGATCAGCAGCAAGATGAAAAAACACAGCACCGCAACGAGAACGTTAAATGCAGTAGCCCCCAGAATAAACAGGATAGTATTAAGTTTCTTGTTCATTGCCGGATGCTCCTTTGTTTTTTCCCGGACTTATGAAGATCGTGACTAGCAGCAGTATACAGCCAACTACTACGCATGAATCGGCGATATTAAAGGTAGGCCAACGTTCAAATCCAAACAAGCCGAAAAATTTCACGCTGATAAAATCAACCACCCCGTCGGGACGAAAGATACGATCAATGATGTTGCCAAGACCGCCGCCAATTATTCCCGCAACAGCCCAGCGCTGCAAACGGCTGAAGTCATCTGATCTGAGGTAATACCAGAACAGAAAACCCAGAACCAGCAGGGGCAGAATAATGAAAAGCGCCGGCCTCATAGCCTCCGGGATTCCGGCTCCCAGGCTAAAGGCAATGACCTTGTTCCGTACATGGTATATCTGCAGAAGGTCATTGTTAAAAACATCCTTTATCATGGTGTTTATGGGCCAGTTTCTGGCGATGAATGCCTTCACGAGCTGATCCGCAATGATGATCAGAGCCGTCAATGATAAAGGTATACATTTCTCTTTTGTCAATTTCAGTTTCAGTTTCATGCTTATACTCCGTTGGTTTTATATTTTATAGTCCTGTCGGGACATCAATAAATTCCGTGTCAATATGCAATTCCTCCGCGCAATGCCGCATAACAGCGCGGACTCCCCACACTTCGGTTGAGTAATGCCCTCCGGCAATCGCATTGATTTTTCCTTCAAGACACTCATGGTATGTCTGATGTAAAATCTCTCCGGTAACATAGAGATCGAGTCCCTCCTCAATGGCATATAGCGCTTCTTTTGAAGCGCCGCCTGAAATAATGGCGCAGCTTGCGATCTCCTTTTTCCCAAAAGGATACAGCCCCAAAGGCGGCCTGTCCATAAAGCTGATTTTTTTCGCCGCCTGATCAATGGTAAGGGGCCGGGGGAAAGTTCCCTTCCAGCCGACTTTTTTCCCGTGATACGCGCCAAAGGGCTCACGGTTTTCAAGGCCCAGTAGTTCCGCAAGCCCCGCATTATTCCCCATTGTGGGGTGTTGATCCAGAGGCAGATGTACCGCATACAGGCAGATATTGTGATCCAGCAGAAACTTGAGCCGCCCCCTGTGATTTCCCGCTACCCGTAGCGGCTCTCCCCAAAACAGCCCGTGGTGGACAAATACCATTCCCGCGCCAACAGCAGCGGCCCGCTCAAAAGTTTCAAGATTCGCGTCCACCGCAAAGGCGATTTTCGGTATCGTTGAGCCGTCATTGTCAACCTGTATGCCGTTCATGGAATTGTCAGCGCCCAAAAAACCTTCAATATCGAGAAAAGTCCTGAAAAACGAATCCAGTTGCGCGCTGGTCAGATCGCTGCCCATGAAATAAGTATATGATCAAAATAGAAGAAAATGCTATACCCGTTCTGCCATCCACTTGACTACTTTTGAGGATTTCACTATATTAAAAAAATCTTTGGGGGCGTAGTGAAGCTGGTTTATCACGCTGGCCTGTCAAGCCGGAAATCGCGGGTTCAAGCCCCGTCGCTCCCGTAGAATACCCGTCGGACGGACGGGTTTTTTTGTCTGTTTCGGGTAGTAGCGCAGTTGGTAGCGCGCTTGGTTCGGGACCAAGAGGTCGCCGGTTCAACTCCGGCCTGCCCGATTGTGAAAATCCCCAAAGGCCTTTCTTCCCTTCATACCCATACTCTGTTCTGTGACGGTGCTGACGATGTGGAAACAATGTGCCTCGCCGCCTTTGAAAAGGGGCTACGGGCCATCGGTTTCAGCGCTCATGCGCCAATATTCCGAGCGACCGGAATACGCACCGAGTGGCATCTTCCTGATGAGCGTCTTGAAGAATATATCAGCGAGGTACAGTCCGCCCGCGACCGCTGGCAGGGAAAACTGGAAGTGTATCTGGGCCTTGAGCTTGATTATATCAGGGGGCTTCGTTCAGCCCTGGACCGGGACATCAGGGCCTTGGAACTGGATTATATCATTGGTTCGGTTCACTATGTTGTACCCCCCACAGGCCAGCCCTTTACCGTGGACGGTACGCTGGAAGAAATAGAATGCGGCATTCGGGAAGGTTTTGGCGGGGACGGAGAAGCCCTGATGCACACCTATTGGGACGCAGTGGCGGAAATGATAGCCCTGGGGGGCTTTGATATTCTGGGCCATGCGGACATCATCAAAAAAAAGAATCATGACAACCGCTGGTTCAATATGAAAAGTGAAGCCTGCCAACAGCGAATGGCAGAAATTGCTGCGGCCCTTGGCCGTTCGGGACTGGCGGCGGAGATCAACACCGGCGGCCTTAACCGGAAACGTATAAATGAGACCTTTCCCTCGCTGGCCTTTGTGAAGCTGTTCCGGGAAAATCAGGTTCCCCTGCTGATTAGCTCCGATGCCCATTGTGCGAAAGATGTGGACGGTCATTATGAAACTGCCTGGGAAACACTTCGTGCGGCAGGTTATACTGATCAGGAAATAGTGTGTCAAAATGACACAGTTTTAGGGCGTTTTTCACATATCAGGCCAGAATGAACCACTTCAATTTCAGCCATATTATTCTGACCCTTTTTAAACGGTATTTTTGAGCCAAATTTCCCTTCATTTCTATAATTCCTGACTTTTTTAGGAAACTTTTACTCTTTTTTATGAAATTGTCGCGGCTTGGCACGAATCTTGCTCAATTAGGTGTAAGAACGAGGAGGCCGAAAATGACCACGACAAAGAAAAAAGTAAAGAAAGCACAGGCGGCGGAGTATAGCTCAGACGAAAATGTTCTTGCCTTGTATCTCCGTGAAATCAGCCATATCCCCCTCTTGAGCAGGGAAGAGGAAATCGAAGCCGCCAAAGCAGCGGCCAACGGGGATATGACAGCCCGTAACAGGCTGGTAAATGCAAACCTGCGTTTTGTTGTCAATATTGCAAAGAAGTATCAGGGAATGGGACTTCCCCTGGCGGACGTGATCAGCGAAGGCAATATTGGCTTAGTGAATGCGGTTGACCGTTACAAGGTGGATATGGGATACCATTTTATCTCCTATGCGGTGTGGTGGATTCGCCAGTCCATACTTAAAGCGATCTATGAAAAATCCAGAATGATCCGGCTGCCCGTCAACCGGACCAATGAGCTTATTCAAATTGAGAAAGCCCGGAAAGTCATCGGGGAACATCAGAACGTTGAGGACGAGATTCAGGAAATAGCCGGATTGCTCAATATGGATAAAGAGCATGTGGAAGAGATGCTCAACATCTCCAGGGACATGGTTTCTCTGGAAAAGCCCGTATACGTGGATCGCTGCTCTTCGGTGCTGGGTGATTTTATCGAGGACGAACAATATGCCACACCGGATCAGATTATTGTGCAGGGCGCACTGAAAAAAGATATTGAAAGCGTACTGGATACCCTTGATGGAAAAGAAGCGGCGATTATCCGCTACCGTTTTGGACTGGGGGATAATACCCCATCCTCTCTCAAGGAACTCAGCGACCGTTTTAATCTGACCAAAGAACGTATCCGGCAGATTGAAAAGAAAGCCCTTACCCGTCTGCAGAGCATTTCCCGGATGGAGCGGCTTGCGGCCTATGTAGCATAAGGCGTTGCCGGATTTAAGGAGGCTGCCCGAACAGGTTTAAAAAGCCTGTCCGGGCATTTTTGTTAGCTGCCACTGTTCCTCTGGTTGAGACCCAGCGAGAACTGTTCCAGCAGGCTGTCCAGCCTGTCCCTTGAGTCAATGCCATAACTTTCAAGCGGCGCTTCTTCAATCTGATCAAAGGCAATACCGCCGCTTTCGTATTCGCAGAACATATTGGCAAGGTAAACTGCATTAACCAGGTCTTTATACGCATCAGGCGCTGCGCCGGGATCGTGATGATAGCGAATCGCCACAGTCAGCGCTTCGGGAAAATTCCATTTTTCGGCAATACGGGCTCCGATTTCAGCGTGATTCATTCCCGCAGCCAGACTCTCAAATACGGAAACAGGAATATTTTTTTCTACGCAGAAATTCCTGATATTGTTCAGCAGGGCAGGACGGAGCGTTGATAACACAATTTTTCCCATGTCGTGCAATATGCCGCTCACATACACATCATCCGGCAGATCTTTGCTCCGCTTGAAGTTTTTGGCAAGGTTATACGCGTAAAAGGCAACTTTATAACTATGATCCCATAGCTGCTTTTTTTCTGAAGTTTCTTCACCGAATATTTTCTGTGTTCCATAGGAATATAAAAGGTTTCTGATGCCCCGGATACCGATAAGATTTACCGCTTCGGAAATGCTGTCTACTTTTTTTTCCAGCATATACTGGGCTGAATTGACAATCCGCAGCAAATCCGCAGTAAGCGCCGGATCCATGGAAATATGACGGGCAATTACCGCCATGTCTGACTTGGGATCGGCGACGAGCTTTTGCATCTGTACCACATTTTCCGGAAACAGCGGAAGAGAGTTGATATGATAGACAATTGTTTCGGAAAGCATACTCATGTTTTCCACCCTCGTCCGATCCAGTGGTATTGAAATCCTGGCAACGGTCTCTTTTTCCGTATTGAGAATATGGAAACAATTTTCGCTCAGGCCCATTTTTTTCAACATCAGTATCAGGATAACCAGCCCCAGACCGGCTCCCTCGGAATCGTCAATTACCTGTGAAAGCGCCTCCGCCATATTATTGTATTGCCGGGAATTGGCCAGTTTGTCCTGAATACGGGCCAGTTCGGTCTGCGTCATCACCGTATTATTGTGTACCTCAATATAAATGATGTTTTGTTTGATATGCAAAATTACTTTGATATACAGACCTTCTTCTTTTTGCAGTTGAAGATAATGGGCAAGATTATTAAGGGTTTGTTCCTTGAAGTGTTCCATTCCTGTTTTATAATCATCGGGGTTGGCAAGATTGAGGCCCTGTTCACCAAAATACACCCGCTTGGTGTTGGCTTTTTTTGCATTAACCGCCAGTTCCTGCACGCAGTAAACAACATAATCCTTGAGTTTTTCCTGATCAAGCTCTTTGAGGAAAGCGGTTACCAACTGTTCTATGTAGAGTTCCATTTCACGGGGCATGGTGAAGGTAGTAACGGTTAAAGGAATTCCGGATTGAATGGCTTTTTTTACCCTGGCTTCATCTATAGCCGGTTGGGGAACTGCATCCATATACCTGTTTTATTATACCTGTTTGGTATTGGTTGTCAATATCACATTTGATTCATTTCACATTTGATTCATATATGCTATGCTATTTTTATGAGTAATACGGAATATGTACAATGGTCAGAAAAGAAAATACCGCTTGCCGGAAAAGTTGATATTTTTGTCGCCGGGGGCGGATGCGCGGGATCAGGAGCCGCTATTGCGGCAGGCCGCAAGGGAATCAAAACTTTTGTGGCGGAACGGATGTTCGCGCTCGGCGGAACCATGACCTGCGGACTGATGAGTAAAATTTCCATTTCCGCCGTTAATCACGGGATTGCCGAAGAGTTCATCAAGCATCTGGACGCGTATCAAAAATCCAATTTTCTTGCTTCACGCCACGAGGTTCCGGTTGATCCCGAACTCTGCAAATGGATGCTGGATAAAATGGTCATTGATGAAGCGGGAGCGGATGTCCGGTTTGGAACAACAATCTGTGATGTGATTGTCAATAATCGTACCATTGAATACGTGATCATCGACAGCATTAACGGTCTTGAAGCGGTAAAAGCGGATTATTATATTGATTGTACCGGAGACGGCCAGTTGAGTTTTAAGGCTGGCGCTTCCTGTATGGTTGGCAATGACGAGGGCTACGGTTCATCTCCCACGCTCCTGTTCCGTATTGCCAATGTGGATATAGAAAAACTGATTTCCGAAATGGAAGCCCATCCCGATACGTATGCTTCGGAACGCAACACTTATTCCAATCATAAAATAAGCCCCGGCCAAAACAGGGAGAATATCGCCAACAATAAATACGCGCATTTTGCCGATTTTATTCCCCTCATCCGGCAGAAGGTAAAGGAAAATCCCGGATTATTAACCGATTGGGAACTGGAGATGATTCTTCAGCGGGGATTCATTTTTATGTGTCAGCCTCAGGGAACCCATGTAATGGTAAACTCAACTAGGATTCCCTTTTTCAGAGGCACTGACAACAAAGAACTGAGCTGCGCTATGGTGTCAGGAAGAAAGCAGATAGAAGCAACCGTCCGGTTCATGAAGGCGTTTATTCCTGGCTTTGAAAAAGCGTTTATTATGGATACCGCAAGTATGCTGGGCATACGTGAATCAAGGCGGATCATCGGCGATTATGTTCTTACCGAAGATGATATAAACGGATTCAGCAAATTTGACGATGCGGTGGTCAGCAATATGGGCGGGGTGGAAATTCACGGAACCAACGGAAAAGGGACAAATATTATTGAACAGAAAAAAAATGGTTTTTACCATATTCCGTACCGGAGTATTATTGCCAGAGATTTTGATAATTTATTTATGGCGGGCCGCTGTTTCAGCGCCAGCCATGCGGCACTTTCGGCAGCCCGTAATATCGCCTATTGTATGGCGCTGGGACAAGCCGCGGGAAACGCCGCCTCGCAACTGGCCCATTCAGGCAAAAAAAATGTCCGCGAGATCAATATAACGGAACTGCAGAGGGAATTGGTTTCGATTATGTGAGGCTGCCGGTGATGCAGATAAATGATATAAATATGGTATAACATCACATAATTTTTACGTTGGGCGGAATGCGATATTGGTAAAGACAATGGGCTTTTAGAGATAGAATTTACGAATGATGAGGGTACAATTTCTCAAAGAATAATCCCAAAAACTTGTAAAATTGTAAAAAGTGGAAGGAAGCACTGTTTATTCGCCCGCTATGGCGCAAACAGTGCTTCTTGCCCTATTACCTGCCGAACCGTTCCGTAGCCAGTACAATCCCGCCTAAAACCATAAGATGGGCTCCAAAAACCCTGAGCCATTCCACGAATTCAGGTTTC
>JAIRUN010000128.1 GCA_031254365.1 Treponema sp.
CTGGGGGCCATGGTCTTTGGCGTGCCGGATCGGGAAAAAATTCAGTTAAACGAAGATTCAATCTGGTCAGGCCAATTCCGGGACAGAAATAATCCTGCGGCGCAGGAGGCCCTTCCTGAGATCAGACGGCTTTTGGACGCGGGACGTGTCCGGGAAGCGGAAGAAAAATGCCTTGAATGTCTCAGCGGCATACCCCCGGCCCAGCGGGTATATCAAACTGCCGGTGAACTCTCGATTGCCTTTTCGCCTGATGGCGGTTTCGGTCATACATGGTCAGGAACCCGCAATGGCCCGCTCCTTTCCGGTATACGCAATTACCGCAGGGAACTTGATATTGAGCGGGCCGTACACACGCTTTCTTTTGAATATCAGGCTGTGGTATTTACCCGTGAATGTTTTATTTCAGCGCCGGCGGATCTGCTGGTTCTCCGCTTAAGAGCCGCTGATTTAAATGGTAAATCTGTCTCAGGAAAAATATCATTCCGCGCTTCGCTTGACCGGGGCGTTTTTTGCGACCGGATTGGAAATCTGGAAGATGCTGTTTTTTTATCACGAGACGGAGATATTCCCTTTTGTGTGATGATAAAAATTCTACACAAAGGAGGAACGCTGCACAGTAATGGCGGATTCCTTACCCTTGAAAACGCCGATGAAGCCCTGCTCCTTGCGGACATCCGTACCGGTTTTCGTGAAACGGATTATGTTACGGCCTGCGCTTCCAATATTGCGTGCGCTGTTGGGGATGGCGCTGTCCATAGATGGGAGCGGCTTCAAGAAGAGCATATCAGGGAATTTCGCTCATGGTACGGACGGATGAAACTCGAACTGAACAATGGCGCTGATGATAAAACAGACGCTATAGTCCGCTACCATAATTTCTGCCGGTACATTCTTGTTTCTTCTTCAAGACCCGGAACGCTGCCCGCCAATTTGCAGGGAATATGGAATCCTCATCTGGACCCGCCCTGGGGATCGGATTATACGATCAATATCAATACCCAGATGAACTACTGGCCCGCCTGTATGTGCAATCTTGCGGAAACAGAAACGCCGCTTTTTGATCTTCTTGAACGAATGTATCCCAATGGTACAAAAACCGCGAAACAAATGTACGGCTGCCGGGGCTTTACCGCCCATCACAACACTGACATTTGGGGAGATACCGCGCCCAGAGATTACTGGATACCCGCCGTCTACTGGACTCTCGGCGCGGCCTGGCTTTGTGTGCATATTTGGGAACATTATGAGTATACTCATGACTCACAGTTTCTTGAAAAATATTTTTATCTGTTAAAGGAATCATGCTTATTTTTTGCTGATTTTCTGATTCCGGGAAAAAAAACAAATGAGGCGGGAGAATCGTATCTTGTTATTTCACCATCGGTATCGCCTGAGAACAGTTACCTTGTTGACGGAGATATTTGCAGTCTCTCTGCGGGCTGCGAAATGGACAACCAAATCCTGCGAAAACTCTTTGAAGCTGCCATTCGCGGCGCTGAAATTCTGGGAAAGACTGATACAGATACAAAATTATTCCGCTCAATTTTGAATCGCATACCCGGCCCGGCGATTCACAGCAATGGAACTATCCGTGAATGGAACGAAGAATTTGAAGAAGCTGAACCAGGACACCGTCATTTTTCACATCTCTGGGCGCTGTGGCCCGGTGACGCGATCACTCCTGATGAAACGCCTGATCTTGCCGCAGCAGCGCGCAAAACACTGGAACGCCGCCTTGCCAACAGCGGGGGACATACCGGCTGGAGCCGGGCATGGCTCATCAACTTCATGGCCCGGCTTGGGGACGGCGAAGCAGCGCTGGAAAACATTCGGGCTTTGTTAAGCGAATTTACTTTACCCAATCTTTTTAATAACGGCCCGCCTTTTCAAATTGACGGAAATTTCGGTACGCTGGCAGGAATAACCCAGATGCTGGTTCAGAGCCGTATCCGTTACGACAATGCATACGCCGGTGGATTCAAGGTACTGCTGAATCTGCTCCCTGCCCTTCCGCAAAGCTGGCATTCCGGCCGTCTGAAAGGCGCACGCGCAAAAGGAAATCTGGAACTGGATTTTGAATGGCAGGAGGGGCGGCTCCTTTCCCTTGCCGTGAAAAATAATGGGGCAGTGGCGATACCGGTTTGTATTCACTGCGGAAATCAACGGCTGGAACTTGTACTTCCGCCCGGAGAAACTCCGGTTGGACTACAAACATAATAGCTGTTTGTTTATTTTCCGGTTTAAAGTCCGAACAGCGCAAAATCGTATTTTACCGGGTCTTGCGGGCAGAACTCCCGCAATTTTTCCGTAAGCTCAATCACCGCTTTTTTGTCGTTGGATTTTCGTTTCAACAGGCCGAGTCTGCGGCTCGTGCGGGCAACATGAACATCAAGCGGGATATACAGCGCCGCTGGCCTTATTTTTTTCCACAGACCAATATCCACCGGCCCGTTTCGCACCAGCCAGCGCAAGGCCAGATTGATCCGCTTGCAGGCTGAACCCGCCCCTGAATCCGCCGCGCCGGGGCTGGCAATGTGTTTACTATAGCGTCCGTTGGCCGCGGCCATTTCTTCGCGGAACAGGGCAATGCCCTGCCAAATATCAGGCACGGATGCGAACAGTTTTTCAAGGTTGCCGTATTTCACATAACACGATTTCAAACCTTTGCAAAAATATTTGAGATCGTCCTCAAAAAAAGTGCGGTGAATGCAGCGCTCTTTCAGTTTGCGGTAATCGCCGCCCATGACAAAAGCCGCGGGCCCCGGTTCCATAAGAGAGAACATTTTTTCTGCTGAACGGAGAATTAAATCCCGGCGGCCCCACGCAATCGTTACCGCGAGAAAGGCGGCGATTTCAATATCGGCCCGTTTCGTATAACGGCGTGGAAACTGCACCGGATCACGCGCGATAAAATCCCTGACAAGATTTTCAGATGAGCGGAATTTTGTATACCAGCGATCAAGCTCGTGAATAATTCGGCGCTTCCTGGGTAATGGCAATATCATGGGCATGACTTTCACGCAGACCAGCGGCGGTTATCTTCACGAACTTGCGGTAATTTTTCAGTTCCTCGATATTGTGGCAGCCGCAGTAACCCATTCCCTTGCGCAGACCTGATACAAGCTGGTTCATAAAGGCGCACAGTTCGCCTTTATATGGAACGCGGCCTTCAATGCCTTCGGGAACCGGCTCCTCGTCTTTGCCTATCTGGTAACGGTCACCCGCTCCATCGGCAATAGCGCCCATGCTGCCCATACCCCGGTATTCCTTGAAAATTCTGCCGTCAAAAATAATTTCCCTGCCCGGCGCTTCCTTGAGTCCCGCGAAAAGATTGCCGATCATCACCACACTGGCCCCGGCGCCAATGGCCTTGGTAATGTCACCTGAGAATTTGATGCCGCCATCGGCAATAACCGGGATGTTTGACTTTGCCGCTTCTTCAGCACATTCCAGCACTGCGGTAAACTGCGGCACGCCTATTCCTGAAATAATCCGCGTGGTGCAGATCGAGCCGGGGCCGATACCAACTTTTACCGCGTCCGCACCGGCTTCGATCAGGCGGCGGGTTCCTTCTTTTGACGCGACATTTCCCCCGATAACGGGAATATCATATTCTTTTTTAATGGCCCGCACCGCGTCCATAACATTTTTTGAATCACCGTGGGCCGTATCCAGTACAACAAAATCAACTCTGGCGTTTTTCAGCAGAGGCATCCGCACCGCATAATCCTGAGGGGAAATTGCCGCGCCCACAATCAGCCTGCCCGATTTGTCTATTACCGCGCGGGGGTGACTTTTATTTTTTTCCATGTCGGTAACGGTGATAAGTCCGGTCAGGCGGCCTTCGCTGTCTACCATAGGCAATTTTTCGATTCGATGTTTGTCGAATTTTTCCCGCGCGTCAGCGACCGAAGGCTCTCCCTGCACTACAACCGGCTCTTTGGTCATTATCTCAGTCACCGGCAGGGACTCATCCCGGCAAAAACGCAAATCGCGGCTGGTGATAATCCCCTTGAGCCGCCCTTCTTTGTCAACAACAGGCAAGCCGGAGACCCCGTACTTGGCAATCAGTGCGTTTACATCACCCAAACGGGCATCTACGGGAACTGTAACAGGTGAATCGATAATCCAGTTGAGGTATCGTTTGACATTCGCCACCTGGCGGGCCTGCTCTTCGGGCGGCAGATTCCGGTGTATCACGCCTGCGCCGCCTTCCAGCGCAATGGCAATGGCGAGTTTCTCCTCGGTAACAGTATCCATTGCCGCGGAAATAACCGGCAGATTAAGCGAAATACCCGCGCAAAGCGTTGTCTTCACATCGCAGTTCTTCGGCA
>JAIRUN010000135.1 GCA_031254365.1 Treponema sp.
AAAAAAACCGGCGAAAGCGGCGATATGGACAGTTATGAAAGAATCAGCATGATGCGCAGTTTTTTCCATTCGCTTGGTTACACTTCCCACCTGAAACAGCGGCATGAACCAGCGGGCAAAAGCGCGGAAGATAAAAAATCTGAAACATCCGCTCTGTCCCCGCAGGCAACTACCTTAATCAGCGGGTTTCATTCTATACTGGAACAGATACGGCCCGGCAAAGAACAGCGGGACGAACTGGCCGCACGGATTAACCGGCGGCTGGTGCTCTGCGAATCCCAGTTGAAAGATGCCAATGTCCGTTACGAGAGACTTGAAGCCCATGGTCTGGACTATATGGGAAAGGCGATGATCGCGAGACAGGCCATTGCCATGCAATCGCCGGTGGAGATTGTACTGCCCTCACTGGATAATGAGGGAGAACGTTTTTACGGAATCCCCAAGTCTCTGGATAAAGAGGGAAATGACAGCGTGTTAGTTATCAGCCCGTTTAAGGATTCCGGCGGAAAGCGCGGCAGTCCAATGAGAATCCCCTTGGGGAAGATTAGCCTGCTGCGGCGAATTAAAAAATCTATTTTTGAATAAGGAGAATGACTATGCCTTTACTGCCTTTTTCCGGTTCCGGTTTTCAGGGCGCGGGGAATCATCATACAGAAATCAGTCAGGCGAAACTCGCGGTGCTTATTGACGCGGACAATACCCAGCCTGCCATCATTGAGGGTCTGCTTGTTGAAGTCGCCAAATACGGAATTGCCAGCGTTAAGCGAATTTACGGCGACTGGACCAGTACCAACCTCCGCTCATGGAAAGAAAGGCTGCTGGAATATGCCATACAGCCCATTCAGCAATTTTCATATACATCGGGAAAAAACGCCACTGACTCGGCGATGATCATTGACGCGATGGATCTGCTGTACACCGAAAAACTCGACGGCTTTTGCATTGTCTCAAGCGATTCTGATTTTACCCGCCTTGCCGCGCGGCTGCGGGAAAGCGGGCGCATTGTGTACGGCTTTGGCGAAAAGAAAACGCCCCGCGCCTTTGTCTCGGTCTGCGATAAATTTATCTACACCGAAATATTAAAGGACAGTCAGGAAGAAGCGGATGATGAAGACGCATCACCTTCCAGAGAAGGTGCACCTGCCGCCAAACCGAAAAAAGATTTTAAGGTGGATCGCAAGCTCCTCAAGCTGCTGCGGGAAACAGTTGACGATCTTGCCGAAGAATCCGGCTGGGCATATCTGGGAAGCGTTGGCCAGAAGATCAACAACCGCTCGGCTGATTTTGATCCCCGAAACTACGGCTTCAAAAAACTCGGCGATATGTTCCGCGCCATTTCCCAGTTCGAAACCGAAGAACGTCCCCAGGCCGGCGGCACTGGCAGGCAGGTGTATATCCGGTGGAAGCGAAAACGGTGATATTTTTATAAGTTTATGATATTATGCCTGTTCACTGTTCACCGGTAATCAATAATCTCCTGCTCCACTCCCAGACCTATTTCTTCAATACGCTGTAACAACCCAGCCAGACCGGAAATTGTTTTTGTTTCTTCCCGGATTTTTTTGATTTGCTGCAACATGGGTTTTGTTAAAGTTCTGCCCCACGCCCGGTATTGATCAAAAGTAACTGCGTCCATTCGCACCGGAATTACCGGCTTTTCCGCTATGTCCTGAATATTCTGCAGAATGAGTATTCCGTCGGGGTCAAGATCGCCAGCATGGTAAAAAGAGAAGCCGGAAGAGGCAATGACTTTTATTAAGGCGGAGGCGGCACGATTGGAATAACCTCCGGTGTACAGAAAGCAATCATAACGAGAAAATGCTTCGCTATCGCTGATTTTATGAGGACTTCCCAACGCATAAAAAGTTTCTTTGTTTTCAACAGTTAACACCGTCTTTTCTTTCTTTTCCGCAATGGTTTGTATAGCCTGAATTGCCTCAGCAGTCTCAAGGGGAAGTATCAATATATGCCCCCCTGCGTTAAGCATAGGTACATCTTGATTCTTATATTCAATGATTATTTTTCCCGCGATCATGGTTTCAGGATACGAGCGTTCGGGAATGGCAAGATCAGGGGCAGAGATGTGTTTTTGCGAATGGGACAACAGCGGCTTGCATAAAGCCAAAAGATTTTCCAGACGCTTTGAATCCCGGTACAGCAAAATTGACAGGGCACGGGTGGTTATTTTCTCCAGTTTGGCCGGTTCGAGTGAAAATTCCAAAAGCCGGATAAAGTCTTCCATCGTTTTATGATTAAGCCCCAGGCTTATTTCACGGGGACCAAAGTGCAGTGAAAGAAATTCCAAAAACGAAATAATTTTTCCCGCAGTCTCGTTGCGTGTAACAGGTAAATTATCTTTAAGAGACTGTAATTTTTCACACAGCATGGTCCTGATTTTTTCCGCCTCTGTTTGGGGATGCGGCCTGCCCGCCTCGGCAAAAAGTTTTTCAAAATTTTCACAGCTGAGGGTTTTAAGGCGCTCGCCCTTGCCACATTTTTCCCAGCGGAGTTTTACAATGCCTTTGCGTTCCAGCGATTCTGCGGCTTCAAGGTACGATTCTTTTTCATCGGGGTTGGCCGTGTCAAAATCGGGAAAAAATGACGCGGAACGAAGCCGTAGGGTCTGGCGATCTTCTGTATAATGGCCGATACACGCATCAATTATTTTTTGTTCCCAATTGCTCATGCGGTACCTATTTCAATATCGCTTAAATCAGTCGCGTCGATATGGCAGTCCCTCACTTTTACCGCATCGCCAAAACGGCTTATCACATTAATCCTGTCCATGTATGGGGCAATGGCCTCAATTTTTTCAGGCGGAACCGAAGTTATTATTTGTAAATTAAGTTCGTTATAAAACGCCAAAATTTTACCGATACGTTCATCGTCCATGCGGTAAAAAGCCTCGTCAAAAATTACCAAACGTACCGTGTGTGCAGGGCGGGCCTTGTAAAAACGGTAGAAGCTGGCGGCAATTGCTACATAATAAGGTGTCTGGGACTCGCCGCCTGATTTTTCTTTTAGCACGCGGGAAAGTAAAAGTTTAACCGGATTGTCGTTTTCGTCCTTGGTATCGGTCTCGGTGATGATAATGTCATAATGAAAATAAGTCCGGTAATCGCAAATCCTCTTGAGTTCTTCGGAATCCAAAGGCGCGTTAAGTATACTGTCAAATAAATCCTGTGCGGCTTTTTTCTCGCTTGGATCAATAATCTGGGAAAAAAGTCCGTCATCCGCAACCGGTATCTTTGCCGCATTGCGTATAACTTCTATTTGCCCTTTACGTTCGTTAAGTTCTTCAAGGTGGAACCGGTATTGATCGCGGCCAAAGTGCAGGGTTCGCAGTATATCATTTATTTCTTCAAAACTGTCTCTGGCTTCTTCAATATGTTCGTTAAGGCGGGAAATAAAATGATCTTTAAATTCTTTTTCAGCATCCTGATATGCCTTTGCTATTTTCTCCCGATATTCGGGAAGCTCTGAAGTTTCAAGCCGTTTTAAGAGGGTTTCCGCTTCAGCATTATCCGCCGGATCCGTATCCAGAAACTGGTTGAACACATTTTCATATTCTCTTACCAATGCATTGTATTCTTTCTTGAGAGTCTCCGTAGTAGTTTTAAATCTTTTCAATGTTGTCTCATAAGTATTGGTAAGTTCGGCAATGCTGGCTTTTAAAAATCTTTCTTCCGCATATTCTTCACATCCTCCAATCATGAGGGGATGATCACTGCCGAAACTTTTTATCCTATCTTCTTTTTCATCCTGACGGCGGCTGGAGATTTCTAATTCATCCTTGCATGTTGAAAGCGTCCGATTCAAATCACCCCTTTCATTTTGCAAACGGTTATTATCTTCTTTGAGCAAGAAAAGCTGTTTTTCAATTTCTTTTCGCCTTTCTTCCAACTCAATGAATGACCGGGTATCTATCGCGGCAAGTTCCGTTTTCGCCTGGATCAAATCTTTACAAAGAGCCTCAGAATTTTCGACAGAGGGAAAAAGATTTTCAAGTTTTGGCAGGAAACGAATCACCCGCTCACAGCAATCTTCATGTTCCGTAGCCTGCCGTTCCTCCCGTTCCGCCGCCGCCAATTCAATTTCAAGGCGATCTTTTTCGCTGACCAGAAATTTCCGCCGTTCTTCCTGAGCGGCCCTTCCCAGATAACGGCGGCGGTATACTTCTTCCCCTATGCGTGAAGCGGTGTGGCCCTTGTAAGTCATACATTCTTTGGTCACCGCCGAATCGTATTCCTTGAGGCTTGCCAGATCCGCCCGCATTACTTTTCCCAAAACATAGTTGATATAAATGCGGGCATAAGCTTCGGCCTTGACGATTTCCGCAAGTGAGCCTGTCCGTGCCGATACGTTCCGCATTTTTTCGATATTGGGCAGAAAAGCCCCCGCCACCGAACGGGGCAAACGATCATACACTTCCAGTGCGCGTTGAAAATCATCGGGATTTACCAAAACGGCAAAACGCCGGGTATTAAGCCAGCCCTCCACGGCATCGGCCCACGCCGGATCAGTTATTTCCGCGGCCTCGGCAAGTATATGCGCTTCAATGCCCGCCTGGCTCAAAGCCGCCATAAGTTCTTGCGGCGCATTGGGATAACGGGGTCTGCCCTGTTCCAAATCGGTAAGTTCCGAGCGGGTTTCCCGCAACTGTTCCCCGGCAGTTTCCCTTTTCTGACAAGCGGCATATTTTTCATCGCGGTATGAGTTCGCAGTTTCGGCAAGGGCGGCATTTTCTTCATCAAAATTTTTACCAAGTTTGCGATTCAAAAGAATTTCACATTGCGATTTTATATCCCGGTAACGGTTGGCGTTTTCGTTTTCCCGGTCAAGATCAAGTTGTATCCGTTCAATACGCGTCCTGATTTCTTCAAAAAGCCGGTGGGCATCATTGATGGCAAGACTCTGAACCACCGCCATTAACTCATGTTCCGTATCAAACAATTTCTGATTCAATAGAACAATTCTTCGCTCTGTAGTTTCAAGATGGTTTTGGGTTTCCGTATGTTTACTGGAAATTGCTTCTTTTTCGTTTTTTTCATTTTCCAACTCAATTCTTAATTTAAGATACTCCTGTTTTAGAATAAGGCCGTCATAATTTTTCCATTCGACGGCCTTGGCACATATTTTTTTCAGCGAACCGATTTTTGCGATGGCCCCTCTTGCCTGCCTGTCCGCCTCTTTGTAATTTTCCAAATTTTGTTTCATATCCTGAATGGACACGGGGTTTTCCTCGAGAATATAATCGCAGACAAATTGATCGATGGAAGCCAGGGGCTTAAAGCCGATGGAACGGGTTAATGTATCCAGATAGGAATTAACCTTCTGATGACGCCTGAATACTCCCAGTTTGTTGGTTATGTCCCGAGTATAGTTTTCCTTTGATTCAAAAAAGATAACTTTTTGTTCATTTGCGGATTCAAAACTATCTTTGAATCGACGGAAAACCAATGATTCATTATTGTCCGAGCGAATTGTTATTTCCCTAATTGAAATATCCGTTCCGGTCCAAAAATGTTCGTTATGATGATTGTCCTTATATGCCTCAACACAGACTCCGCAGGCAAAACCCGTATTCGGCTCGGGGCCGCTCCATTCCAGCATCACATGGGCGATGGTATCTCCCCGGCGGTACTCGGTAGCCTCACTGCCAAGCTTGCACCGCACATAGCCCATAAGATCCCGCCCGCCGCCCTTGCGTTCTTCGGCGGCGGAATTAAATTTTGCCATTCGCAGGTTAGCAGCCATTACATATTGCAGGGCATCGATAATAGTGGACTTGCCGGAGCCGTTATCACCTGCAAGCAGGCATCGGTTCCCGATTTCGATAACGTCATCTTTAAAATTATGCCAGTTGACAAGCCTGACCCGCTCAAGGGTGATCATAATCATATTATAGCGTAAAATAAGCCCTTGCGTTTAGTCCTGTTTTTCACATTTTATTTGCAGTGAAGTTTAATACTCCCCTAACTTTCTTCATCTCCACCGGGTTTGAGCATAGTTTGCTATTGCATCAATACATTTATTTTACTAATTATTTCATTAACATTTTCAGGGTTTTCATGGGAAATAAATTCTATTTCCCGTGTTCTCCAGTCCAGGCTTTTGATTTGGTCTGCTAGCACGACACCATTGATTTTTTTGCTCCTGATTGTTACCTCAAAGGGATAATTTTTTATTTTGCTCGTTATGGGGCAAAAAAGCCCCAATCCTGTTTTTTCGTTATACTCTTTTGGGGAAATAACTATTGCCGGTCTTTTTCCCTGCTGCTCATGCCCGGAGCCGGGGTTGAAATTAAGCCATACAATATCCCCCCGTTCCGGTACATATTTTTTCCTTACCATATTTCTTTCCCAACCGGACCGGCTGTTTCAATCTCTTTGTGTATATTGTGTTCGTTAATTTTGCTGAGCATCTCTGATAATTCGCTTTTTTGCGCCGGTTTAATAATTATTTCATTTTTATTATCATTAATATCAACAGATGAACCGTCTTTTAATGATAATTTCCGGACAATGTGGTTTGGTATCCTAATTCCCAAACTGTTTCCCCATTTCTTTACCTGCGCTTCCATTGAATACTCCTTATATATAGTATACACTATGTTTATACATTTGACAAGTATACTTATTCCCTATCCTCCCCGCCGCTATCCTTATCCCTCAAAAGTGTAACCGCTTCATCTAAAGCATCCCGGCCAATGCTTAAGGGGATGCTGGGATACAGTTGTATGCGTCCTTCGGGATCATAGTCCTGGGTTTCCAGTGCGATTAGTTTGCAGGAGGAAAGGCGGCGCAACACATTGATTAGGGCGGTCTTTTTTATTTCTTCGCTGGTTATGGCATTATACTTCTGCTGAAAGTCAGCGATGGTGATAACCGGAAAAGCGGTAAGGGATACTTCGAGTTTTTTATCTTCGTAGAGCAGTCGCAGGACGAGAACGGCGCATATTTCTTCCCGCGAAAGAAACAAGCGGGTGTTTCCTGAACCACGGAAAGCAATAACTCCCATGCTTTCATCACGAACCAAAGAAGCATCCATGCAGGAAAACCATGCGTCAAACAGTGCGATATTGC
The DNA here is from genome assembly GCA_031254365.1 of Treponema sp. GTDB lineage: Bacteria > Spirochaetota > Spirochaetia > Treponematales > Breznakiellaceae > WQXQ01. The sequence goes on from JAIRUN010000135.1 coordinate 7,086, forward strand.
GTATAACAAACTGATACAGTTCCCGTTCTTTTTCCACGCCCCGTATAATAAAAGTCTTGGAAGTAAGCATACGGGTTGCTGTTTTGAAACGATCAAATTCATCGGTGGTTAAATTCTGTATTCGGCTTAAAGCCTCAATATCCTGATTCATGCTAACCTCTGTTTATTGTTTTTTCCTCAATCGGATATCGGGAACAACATAACCGGCGCTGGTTACTGTTCCGGTGTCCTGTTCTTCTATAGAATAAGCGAAATTGTCCCGGGAATCTCCATACAGGAGCGAATACACAAAACGGATATAGGAATCTTCATCCTTGATAAGTTCCGCCGGAAACAGAATACGTTCTGTTCCGCTCTGTTCGTCAAGCCACGCGATAATGCGTTTGGTGGAAAGTTGCTGTCTTATGCGCTCAAGAAGTTCGGCTTCAGTTTTATTAAGGGCTTCCATGTCCGCTGTTGACGGGGGGTTGTTAAAATTGCCCTCATCGCGGGGGCGGCGCAGGGCAAGGGAAGAAGGGGAAAGAAACTGTATGCGGTGCAGTCCATGAGCAAGACGGCGGCGCAGTTCATTGTTGCCTGCATGCAGGGCTTTTATCACCATGCCCAATTTTCCCGCTACGGTGCTGTCGGGTTCAATATACGCCCGGATTATTTCGGTGCTTGCCCTGGAATAATCGGCGTTGCGCCGGTCTATTTCATCTTCCAGGGGATCAACCGATTTTAAATCGTCCCGGATTTCTTCGAGCATGAATCGCAGTTTTTCCTTACATTCCTCCCGGCTGTTTTGCAGGATTCGCATATACTTAACAGCGCTCGCCTCAAGCCACTCATCATTACGCAGCAGTTCCGTTATCTGTCTGAAAATATTCTGACGGTAACGGGAAACATTATCGGAAGTTTTCAGCCGCTTGTAGGCCCGATCAAGAACATCTCCCGCATACAAATCGTAATGCTCATGCAGTACCGAGGCGGCCTTTGAACGGATCGCCTCGGCGTTGAGCTGATCATAATAACCTTTGATGCTTTGTGACAAAACTTTGAGGGAATCAATCAGTGACCGCGCTTCTTCCCGCGCTTTCAGTACCATAAAATGACCGTTTTCTTTTACCGTTTCGCCGCAGAGGGAAGAGTACACATTCACCACATGGCTTTCGTACTCGGTTTTAAGTCCTTCATCAACGAGGACCAAGGCTTCAAGAAACGGCTTCCCCCAAGCGGTAATATTAATCACGCGGGTAAAATCAGAAAGAGTTTCTTCTCCTAACCAGCCCGCATTAATAAGCCTCCGCAGAAAGCGACTGGCGATGCCTCGTTCATCAATAATTTTGCCTGTATTGGTGACAGCAGAGATATTGTCATCTTCCTCTTGAAAATCAAATAATTGTTCCCCCGGAATTTTCATCGTTGGATTGGGATTTTCCATGTCAGCATCGACTGACATTTCATTGATCGATGTTTCATCGACCTCTTCCGTCAGGCTGTCCCGGTGCTGGGCAAGGTAGTACGTAAATTCACGTACCACCTGTTCCCGCTCAAGCCCGTGGGTACTTTCCTGAAAAAGCCGGTAGTACCGTACCAAAAGAGCCGCATAGTGCTGCCGATTTGGTGTTGCCAGTGGGGAGAAAAAATTATCGGGAAGAATGGCAAAAACACCGGTGGGCATGATTAAACGGTAGGTAATGGGGTGATTTTTGTCAAGGTGGAATTAGATGCAATTCCTCTTAATATCTGCCTTAATACCTTGACTCTCCCTCGGGAGTAAGGCTACACTGTTTTTGTCAGGCCCCTTCGTCTATCGGTTAGGACATGAGATTCTCAATCTTAAAAGAGGAGTTCGATTCTCCTAGGGGCTAAAAGCGTATAATGAAATGTTAATACAGGAGGATGCTATGGCTTTAGTCGATCAATTTGCCATACAACTGTGGTCAGTACGGGATGTCATGCAAAATGACTATGTGGGTGTGCTGGAAAAACTTGCAAAGATGGGCTATACGGGTGTGGAATTTGCCGGTTACGGCGGATTGTCTGCGCAGGAAATGAAACAGGCACTGGATACAAACGGCCTGAAGTCCATTGGCAGCCATATCGGCCTCAGCCGCCTTACTGAAAATCTTGATGAAGAAATCGCGTTCCATAAAGTTTTGGGAACGGAATACCTGATCTGTCCCAAGGCAAACATCAATACCAGAGAAGATACCCTGAAACTTGCCGAAACCCTGAAGCCTGTTATTGCGAAGATCACGGATGCAGGATTTAAATTCGCCTATCATAACCACGCGCATGAATTTGTCCAGAGCGACGGGGAATACCTTCTGGACATTCTGTTCCGGCATCTGCCGCCACAGAGTATTATGGAACTTGATATTTTCTGGTCAAGCTATGCCGGTGTGGACAGTCTGGCCTATATGGAAAAACACAAAGATCGCCTGAAACTGCTCCATGTAAAACAAATTGATCAAAACAAACGCTGCGTTGATCTCAATCAGGGGATTCTCGATTTTAAGGATATAATAACCAGAGCAAAAGCATGGGGCGTATCGCATTTCATTCTGGAACAGGAAGCATTTGAAGTCTCTTCTCTGGTCAGCGTGAAAAATGATATTGATTACATTATGAGTTTGGAGGGATAAAATGAAATTAGGCGTAATGACCGTACTTTTGGGCCAGCAGTCGGCGGAAGAAGCGTTTCGTTATTTGTCATCTCTGAAAGTGCAGACTGTTGAAATCGGGACCGGCGGTTATCCCGGCAACGCGCATCTTAATCCTCAGGACTTTCTGGCGGATTCCGGCGCTGCCACCGCGTACAAGGAAATGCTCAAACGCTACAATCTGGAAATCAGCGTACTAAGTACCCACGCAAATCATGTTCATCCCCAAAAGGAAATCGCGGCAAAGGCTCACGCGGATTTTATCAACACCTGCAAGGTAGCGGAAAAGCTCAATGTAGATACCGTGGTCACATTTTCCGGCTGTCCCGGCGATCATCCGGGCGCGAAATATCCCAACTGGGTGACCTGTTCCTGGCCGGATGATTATCTTGCGGTACTGGATTACCAGTGGAATGAGGTGCTGATCCCTTATTGGCAGTCCGCCGTGAAAGAAGCCGCGAATTACGGTGTTACCAAAATTGCTTTTGAAATGCATCCGGGATTCTGCGTCTATAATCCCTATACTCTGTTGAAACTGCGGGCCGCTGTTGGCGAGGCCATTGGCGCTAATTTTGATCCCAGTCATCTGTTCTGGCAGGGTATCGAACCCAGCGAGGCAATCAAAGCGCTGAAAGGGGCTATTTATCATTTCCATGCCAAAGACACCAAACTTGATATGGCGAATGTCCGTGTAAACGGTGTGCTGGATACCAGTCATTACGGTAATGTGCTGGAACGGAGTTGGGTGTTCCGTACTGTTGGCTATGGTCATGATTACACCGAATGGAAGGGAATTATTTCCACTTTGGCTGCTGTGGGTTATGAAAAATCAATCAGCATTGAACATGAGGACGGCCTCATGAGTGTCAGAGAAGGCTTGGAAAAAGCCGTTACATTTTTGCAACAGTTGATCATACAGGAGAAACCCGGAGCAATGTGGTGGGCCTGAAGTTTATCAGGTTAAGCCCTGGTGTTCTATATTTTACAGAACACTAGCCCGTTGCAGCCGGTCATTTATCGCCGCGCCCAGCCCTTCTTCCGGCGCGAGCTGGGCATATATGCGGCTAACGCCGATCTTGTCCAGTTCATGCAGTGTTTCAAAAAGCCGCGCCGCCGCTTCAAGAACATTTCCCGTTTCACTAAGCGTTCTGATAACAGGGGCTTTGCGGCCCTGCTGCGCAATGATGTTTTGGTACGCAGAAAGCCATGCGTCACGGGAAGGGCCGTCAAAAAAAAGAAATGCTTCGCCTATAGTCTCGGCAGACTCTGTTGGGCCGGGCAAAACAGCGGCTTCACTGCGGAAATGTACCAACAGGGGAGTCCGGGGAGCGTAGTGGCTTTTTAACTGACCTGGTGAAACAATGTGATCCGCTGCCGCATCAGCAGGGCCGCCTGACACCGGCCCGATCAGAGCTTCAATCGCTTCTTTTGGAGCAGCGCCGGGGCGGAGTATGCGGGGCTGTTCTTCGCAAATATCCAGCACAGTGGATTCCAGCCCCACCCGCGCCGCGCCGCCATCGAGAATAATATCAACCTTTTCGCCTAACTGATCCCTCACATGCTCCGCCCTTGTTGGGCTCAGATAGCCAAAGGGATTGGCGCTGGGGGCCGCTACTGCCCCGCCCGCAAGGGCAATAAGCCGCCGCGTGGCCGCGTGATCGGGAAAACGGATCGCGACTGTTGGCAGGCCGCTGGTTGCAAGGCCCGGCACACATTCCTGTTTGGGAAGAATTATCGTCAGGGGGCCGGGCCAGAGCTTTTCAGCTAACACAACAAGTTTTTCCCGCGCCGCCTTTTCCAGCAGGGAAAGATCGGCAATTTTTTCCAGCGTCACAAGATCGGCAATATGGACAATCAGCGGATCAAAGCGGGGACGGCCCTTGACCTCGAATATCCGCGCAAGCGCGGCTGAGTTAAAAACATCAGCGCCAAGACCGTACACAGTTTCAGTGGGAAAAGCCACGAGCCCGCCGCCCCGAAGAACCGCCGCGGCCCGCGTGAGGGATTCTTCGCTAACCGTTAAAAATTCCATACCGCTATACGATACTATGCCGACGCTATACACGCAAGCAGTTATTTCCGGTATGATTAAACCGCAATGCTTAAATATTTATTCTTCGATCTTGATAACACGCTTTATTCATGCCGCTGGGGCCTCGAAAATAATGTCAAACAGCGTATGCGAAAATTTATCGCCGGCTTTTTGAATACTACACCTGATGAAGCATGGCAACAGCGGACGGCGCATATCAAAAAATACGGAACCACTCTGGAATGGCTCATTACCGAAAAAGGCTTCACCAATGTCGAGGCCTTCCTTGCCGCTGTTCACCCGCCTGATGAGGCGGATTCCCTTCTCCCTGATCCGGAACTGAAAACCTTTCTTGAAGGTATTCCCATTCCCAGGGCGATTATCACCAACTCCCCCAGGGAACACGCTGATCTGATACTTGATAAACTGGATATGGCGGAACTTTTTACCCACATCTTCGACATACGGCTCTGCAACTTCAAAGGCAAACCTCATCCTGATTTTTTCAACCATGCCCTGAATGTTCTGGGAGTAAGCGCGGGGGAAGTTCTTTTTATTGATGATACTCCCTTGTATGTCGAAGGCTTTAACGCGCTCGGCGGCAGGGGCCTGCTGCTAGATGAAGATAATGTTTATACTGATTACGCTTACCCCAAAATCAGGGGATTGAAGGAACTGTATCAATATGTGCGATGAGCGCGCCGCTGCGCTGATCACGTTCGCCTGTTGTGAAAACAGCGTCTGCCAGCGTGCCGGAGGCCGCATCTTTTACATTCTCCCCTGCTGCCAAAACCAGTCCCTGGCCTGAACAAGCGTAGCGCCCCCAGCGATGTTGCGGCAGGGGAAACGCATCGGAGATGATTCGTAGCGGTATCTTTTGCGTTGTTGAACATTGCGCCGCTGACTGCTGCGCCGCTGACTGCTGCGCTGTAAACTGCGCCGCGTTTTTAACAGCAGTCCCTGTCAGCAAAAAACTCAAGACCGCCCGCTCCTTGGGTATCCCTGCCAGCGCGGAGAGTTTATGCAGGGCTTGAGGGGCATCCGTGGTCTCAAAGGCAAAGTGACACCAGCGGCTTTTGCCGGTGCGGGAACCAGCGCCCGGCAAGGGACAATCCCCATTGTGAGGGCAGGGAGAAACCGGAAAGCGATTCCGCTCCATAAGCGCAACACGCAAAAGGCTGATGAATTCCCCGCAGCGGGGAAGGCCCGGCTCCACTACCAGAATGGAAGCGGCAGCAGTTGCATATCCGTCAAGCAGGCGGGCGATTTTTTCAGCGCAGTGCCTGAGCGCCGTTGAATCGTGGTGGGAAATATCACCGTATATTTCGTTACACACGTTTACCGCGCACACCAGCGAGGCGGACTTTGTCCGTGCGGTATCAAGCCCGCCCTTAATTGTATGTATCTTCCAGAGACTGCCCTCTCCGGCAAGCGCGAAAAAGAACTGTTTGCCTGCTTCCAGTGCCGGGCCGCTGCGGTCAATACAGCGGAACTCAAGGGGCAGTTCCCGCAAATCAGGACGGCACAGCCAGAGCGCCGAAACAAAAGTAAGCGGGCCGCAGCCCAGATCAGTTATGTGATCATTGGCGGCAAGAGGAATGTCGAGAGACGGCAGCAGCCGGCAGAGGCGGTACAGGTTCCAGGGCAAAAAATAACGGAGATAGGCGGAAAGCAGCGGAGGCCGCCCCATATAAGAAAGAGAACGCTCGCCCCTGCCGCTGGTGAGCAGCCGGGACAGTTCCGCCACGTTTGCCGGCAGCGCTGAACGGAAACGTCCGGGCAGGGGAAAAGTTTTGTCGATTAACGCGGGTATACTATCCAACTGGCAGCGGGTCTCTGACGGCAGCGGCGAAAATATCTCCATATAACCATTCTTTCAAAATTTACAATTTTTTTCTATGATCTTTCATAAAAAAAATGTATATTAATTATCAGAGGAGAAAAGTTTAGTTTACCATGAAGCAGAGGCTGAGCCGGGCTGTGTTCAGGAGGCGGGTATTTGTCATATTCACCCTCCTGATCCAGATTGTTTTGATTTTTTTTCTCATTGCCGGTACGGGTAAATATTTTCGATATACCCACTGGATTCTCAATATTATCAGCTTTTTTGTCTGTGTACATGTGCTGAACAAACACGAAAAACCCGCCTTCAAACTAACGTGGATTTTTCTGATTATGCTGTTCCCCTTCTTTGGGGGAATCCTGTATATTATTTTCCATTTGCAGTCAAATCCCCGCAGGCTCAGACGGCTTATGGCGCAGAACAGAAAGGACAGCCGTGAAGCATTTTATCTGGGCGGCGATCATCTGCCTGATCTGGTCAGCGCTCATCCTGAATTTGGACCGCAGGCGCATTATTTACAGGACTACGCCGGTTTCCCCCTGTATGCCAATACCAGATCGGAGTATCTGGATTCGGGTGAAGAATTTTTTTACCGGGTTCTGGAAGAACTGGAAAAAGCGGAACGCTATATCTTTCTGGAATTTTTTATTTTACGGGAAGGGATGATGCTCAATACCATTGTTTCAATACTGGAACAAAAATCCCGGCAGGGACTTGACGTACGGATTATCTATGACGATCTGGGCTGCTTTTTATCACTTCCCGCTGATTACCGGCAGCGGCTGGAACAGAATGGTATTAAGTGCTACGTGTTTAATCCGTTCAGGCCGATTTTTTCATCACTGCAAAACAACCGCGATCACCGCAAAATAATTTCGATTGACGGTAAAATTGCGTTCACAGGCGGCCTCAATCTGGCGGACGAGTATATTAACGCCGTTGACCGTCTTGGTCACTGGAAGGATGCCGCCATCATGCTCGAAGGCGGGGGAGCATGGTCCCTCACCCTGATATTTTTGCAGATGTGGAATCTGCAGCCCAATGCGGCGGATGATTATGCTTTGTTTTATCCCTGGAAGGACAGCCCCTGTACTATTCAGGCGGACGGCTTTGTACAGCCTTATGCGGACAGCCCCATTGACGAAGAAAATGTCGGCGAACATGTATACATTCAGATCATCAACAAGGCGAAAAAATATGTATACATCAACACCCCGTATCTGGTAGTAGATGATAATTTGCTTTCCGCCCTGAGCCTTGCCGCAAAAAGCGGAGTGGATGTGCGGATCATCACCCCTCATCGCTGGGACAAGTGGTTTGTAGCGATCTTGTCGCGTTCCTATTACCGGCAGCTTATTAAAGCCGGAGTAAAGGTTTACGAATACACTTCGGGTTTTAATCACGGCAAAACTTTTGTATCCGATGATGCCATTGCAACAGTAGGAACTACCAATCTTGATTTTCGCAGCCTGTACCTGCACTTTGAATGCGGCGTTTTGGTCTATGACAGTAACACAGTGCAGGCGGTAAAAGAAGATTTCCTGCGAACAGTTCCGATCTCGCACGAGATCAGTTTACAGGAATGCGCCCATAACGCTTTTCAGCGGATCATTCCCGATGTGCTGCGCATTTTCGCACCGCTGATGTAGTACGGAGAGAGAGGGATTTGCCTTCCAGCCCTCAACTCCTGTTTCGGGCTTTCAGGCCGCCTCCGCGCTCCAGGCGCGTCCTGCGCCGCTTCATCCCTTAAGGCTTACGCCTTGACACTTGTTTCAGGAGCGCGTCAGTTCAAATCCCTCATTTGCTGTCTACAATGGATTTAATTATTTGCGTAAAAAATTTGAGGCATTAGAGAAAAATTTTCCGGAGAGAGAGGGATTTGAACCCTCGGTACCCTTCCGGGTACACACGACTTCCAATCGTGCACCTTCGGCCGCTCGGTCATCTCTCCAAATAAATACAAAACCCGGAGCAGGGGGATTCGCTTTCCAGCCCTCAACTCCTGTACGGAGCAGGGGGGATTCGAACCCCCGGAACCCTTGCGAGCTCAATGGTTTTCGAAACCATCTCCTTCAACCACTCGGACACCGCTCCAATAAAAGCAACCCGTTAAGGGTTGTCTCTCCCAAAAAATCAGCACGAGCTAGCGCCGGTAAATGCCGCTGTCCCGTACAATGGTAGGCTGACTTTAGCGGCCCTTTGTCATCACTCTCAAGTGATACAAAGACCTGGCCTACGCCGTATTACACCACTCATCTACCCGCTCACCGGTTCGCGGGCGTTTTTCTGGCGAGCCGTACGCGCGCTCCAGTCTTGAAACTATAGCACAAAGGGGGAACCTGTGCAAGCAAAGATAAATACAGGGCGCGTTCAACGGTTCTGTAGAAATTTTTTCGCTATTTGATCGTCAGGATCAAGCTCCAGCGCGGTACGGAAAAAGGCGGCGGCTTCATCATCATCGCCGTTCTTCATTGCAAGCGCCCCCAGATTGGAGATTATCTTGATATTTTCGGGGTCTTTCCGCAGGGCTGTTTCCAGTTCACGGCGGGCCCCCTTATAGTCGCCCATTTCCATCAGGCAGATGGCAAGCTCGTTGCGGGTGTCGCTGCCCGTGCCGCCCAGTTCCAGGGCCTTGTTAAAAGCGGCGGCTCCATCCTCCCAGCGGTCCAGTCTGCGCAAAGCCCAACCCAGCAGAAACCAGCCGTTCCAGACTGAGGGTCGCTTTTCAATAAATTCACGGATACTCCGCAGTCCTTTTTCCGCTTCTCCCTGTTTGATTAGCTCGTATGCCTCCCTGAAACTTTCATCTTCAAGCCCGCTTTCATCAATATCTTTGATGGCCGCTTCCACCTGTTCCTTTTTTTCATCATCTTCGGCGATTTCCGTATAAGCGGAAAAACATTCTCTGGCCCGGCTGAAATACTTCTGCCCCAGGAAAAAAAAGCCCGCGTCAAAAAGAGTTTTGGGAAATGGAGGCTGAAAGGCCAGCGCTTCCTCGTATGCCCTTGCCGCGGCCTGCAATTCTGCGGCGGCTTGCGCTTTTTCCTGCCGCTCGAATAACATTGCCCGCTGTTCCAGAACCAGCGCCCGGTTGAGCATTACCACAGGCGAAGCGGGGAACAGTCCCCGCAGGGTATTGAGTATTTCCAGGGCAATGTCAAAATCACCGTTATGTGCTTTTATAATGGCCGCCTCGGTGAATTCGCCCATAATAGCGGGCCTGACTGTCAGCACAAAATGCCGGTAGTAGTCGAGCCGCCGGCCAGGTTCTTCTCCTGCCGCAATGACGTGTAACATTCCGGAAATGATCATCTCCCATGAAAGTTCCTCAAGGTCCAGCGTTTGCGCGCCATCGGGAATTTCAACGGGAATGGGAATATCAGGGTCTATTGAAAA
>JAIRUN010000151.1 GCA_031254365.1 Treponema sp.
TCCGTGTTTTGCCCAAACAGGCGCGTTCTACGCTGGGGCAGACGCTGCGGATGAGTCTTCTCGTCAATTTCATCAATGCGGTAGAAACCCTGTTTTCTGCCGTAGCCTGAAAGCACCGAACGCCGCAGCAGGATATGTTCAAGCGGATAGACACCGCCATGCGGGTTGAATGGATATATATTGTCGCTGCCTTTTTTCACGATCAATATGAGGTCATCGTTCATGCTGATTTCCGTGTCCAGTCTGAGTACCTGCGAAAAATCAAAACTGAACAGTTTGGGTTCCAGCAGTCCCCCGCCTTTTTCAATCGCCTGTTCCTGGGATGGCTTGAGAAAAAGAAAGCCCCCGATGACAATTAACACCAGTATCGCGGCGATTGCCGGAATCATTTCGTTTTTCCGCAGTCTGATTTCAGGCGGCAGAGAAAACAGCAGGGCCAGAGCCTGCGCGAACACAATACCCGCAAACAGAACAATCATCACAATGGGCCAGCGGTACATCGCAATATCCGCAGTGCGGGCAATACTGAACACCACCACCAGCAGGGCTGCATCGGCAATAATGGCGGCCCGCAAAAATGTACGGGAACGTATCGAAAACCAGCTTGTTATCGCTGCCCAATAAAACGGCAGGAGGGAAACAAAATTATTCCGATCCAGATTGAGTAGAAGGGAGTCAAGGCTGATTGCCAGGGAGTCAGTTCTATCGGGAATAAAAAAGCGGGGCAAGGCGATAAAAGCTCTGGCTACCCAGGGAATGAGACCGATAGAAATGATGGCGGCTATGGGGCCGTTTTTTCCGCCGCCCAGGCGCATGGGACGCGGGAGTGAAAGCACGATGGCGATGATAAACGCGGCATATAACGCGGCGCTAAAAACCGCCGTGTCAGCCAGATCAGAGGCAATAAGCCGGAACTGGTACAGGACAGCGCAGAGCGCCAGAGAACGGAGAATAAAGGCCGGATAATTAACGTTATAGTTTGCCATGGCGGAATTCCCGTTCAACGTCCCGATTGAGATCCCGTTCACGAATGCCGGCCCGCTTGTCAAAAGCCTTCTTGCCTTTGCACAAACCCAATTCCACTTTTACCCGGCTTTTCTTAAAATAAAAAGACAGGGGAATAAGCGTATAACCTTTTTCTTCTACTTTTCGCGTTATTCGTTTAATCTCGTCACGATGGAGAAGGAGCCGTTTTTTTCGATCCGGATCATGATTAAAAATCGAAGAAAAGGGATTTTCCGAAACCCGCAGGGAACGCAGCCATATCTCGCCTTTACTCACTTCGGCCCATGCATCGGGGAAGGAAATTTTTCCGTCACGAAAAGATTTTACCTCGGTTCCCAACAGCTCTATGCCGCATTCATAACTGTCATCCACTGAATAGTCGTGCCGGGCCTTGCGGTTAACCGCAATGATCTTGACCCCTTCAGCCATGAGCGCCCCCTGTTTTCACTGTTTGGCCGCGATTACCGGGCGGAAGGAGACAAAGGGTGAACAGAAAGCAGGAGGCAGTGAAGCTCTGGTTTCCAGGCCTACAGGATTGGCGGAATTCGGCAATGAGCCGCCGCGAAGCGATCGTTCAGGAGAGCCAACCGCTGCTGCGGCACGGGCCGAAGCGGTAATAAAATCAAGAGGCGCGTAAGGGTTGACACACCATTCCCAGGGGCCGCCCTCCAATGTCATTGGCCCGCCTGATACCGCGCCCCAGCGTTTAACCGATTTTGCGGCGTATTCCCATTCGGCCTCGGTGGGCAGCGGGATTTCATAATCCGCAAGTGAAGGAGGAAGCTGGGTACTGAGCCATTCGCAGAATGCCTGCGCCGCAAACCATGAGACAGCGGTAATCCCCCCTGCCCTGCCCTGCGCGGATGCAATGCCAGGATTCCGGTTGTCAACGATATAATCAACAGTAACGAGTCCCTGCTCAATGAGCGTCTCCAGCTGATCGGCGCGCCACTGGGGATTCGCCGCGAGGAAATCCGCATAAGCCGGCGGCGGGATTTGAATATTGCACAGCATAAAAGCGCTGATTGGAGAACGATAGGGAAAAGGCTCGCCCTGTACCAGTGTTCCGCCGGCAATACCGGTGAACGTCAGGCCGCCTACCCGCACCTGACTCGCAGGCGGAACGGTTCCGGCAGCGGGCGTTTGGCCCGGCGCAGGGGCAAGAACTTCTCCTGCGGTAATTTCGGCAAAGGCGGCAAGCTGCTTTTGATACCAGCGAGACGCAATTACCAGAGCAGATGACTCGGAAGGAAGAACATCGGCGAGCCATGTCACGCTGTTGGGATTCTCTGAAAGAAAGCCGGTAATGTCCGCTGCTGAACGGGTCAGACTCAAAGGGGAAGGCGAATTGCCGCCGTTGTCAGCGAGGAATTTTGCCCTGAGCAAATCACGCAGGGCAGCGCGGGTTACGGCAAAACGGGCCGATGCTTCAAGAATTTCACCAGCAGTATTTTTCCCGCCCGCTGTTCCGATACGGTACGCGCCTTCGGAAAGACTCAAGGGTATCTGCCATGACGCGGTAGGCTCACCGCCAAAACTCCATGCCGCATAATCAGCGGCAGCCTCGGAAAAAACAGCAAAGGGGTCTGCTGTACTTAACGCAAGTTCCAGCGGGTAACGCCGGGGAAACAAGGCGGAAGCAAAACGCCATCCGGGAATTTCACATTCAATCCGTACTGTCTCAAAACCGGGGAGTACCAGTTCAAATGTATGAATACCCCGTGAGACAAAAATCCTGTCAGGCGATGTTCCCATATACACGCCGTCCACCCGCAGGGCAGCACCGGCAGGTTCGGTTCTCAGCATAACAAGCGATCCGGGATTCCGCAAACCTGGATTTATCAACACAAAAAAGAAAATCAGCAGCAATACAATAGCATAAATAACAGCAAGGTATATCCCCGGACGCAGCCCCAGAACAGGCGACAGCTTGACCTGATCTTCGGGAGTGGGTGTTTTATCCGCTGGTTTAGGCGTTCTTTCACGCATTACGCATTATAAATTTACCTGTTGCTGCGTGTCAATGAATGAGCAATCAATGCGGAAAATCAATCGCGCCGGCCCGTACACTTGATAATATGGTATCCGAACTGGGTTTGAACCACATCGCCTACAGAACCCGGAGAGAGTTGTTTAACCGCCGATTCAAAAGCCGCGACCATTTT
>JAIRUN010000169.1 GCA_031254365.1 Treponema sp.
TTCCGCCAATTAGCCCCGGCGCGGAATTCCCATTTAGCGCTTGTCTCGTTATAGGCCAAAGCGCCGCCATCAGCCTCGGCTGTGGTTACATGGCCTGAGTCTTCGACAAAACGCCGGAACTCGCCGACACTGACCGTTTTGGCCGCCAGATAAAAAGCATCCAATTCCACCAGACGGAGAGTTTCCCCAAACGGCGCACGGTCAAGTTCCATACCGTTGCTGCCCATAGAAAAAGTCCCTGCGGAAACAGGGAGCATAACAGGGGAAGGTACAGCCACAGTTCTTTCAGGGACTTGAGCTGACGGCGAGGCTGCCACAATCGGAGCCGCCGCAGGCGGCGTATCAGAGCCGGAGGGCCGGACACCGCCAAGGGAATAATATAATTCACTTACTATGCTGCCGTTCTGATAGGGCCGCTGTCTCCCGTTGGTAAGACGCATGGTTTCGCGGGTTACAAGACCGGCCATCACCGGAAGAATTTCTCCCGAATCCATGTACCTTAAAAAAGCTTCGGTAAAGGGACTGTTCCGGCTGCCTTCGCCGTCCGCGGCCACAGTGCCCGGAGAAGTAGAAAACATGATAAAAATATCCTGCGGCGGATGCTCTACAGTTACAAAGCCGCGGGAAAGACCGCGAGTTCCGCCAGGAACATTTCTGAATGGATTATCCCGGCAGGCATCAAGCACCACCACGTTGAGTTTGTTTCTGGCAGTCTGTTCCAAAGAAAGCAGAAGCCGACCCAGCGGATAGGAACCGTAGATCAGGGCCGCCTCATCTTCGGCTTCAATATCAACAGGCAGAAGGTAGTTTTCTCCGGCAATCTGCATCCCGTGACCGGCATACCAGAGAAAGCCCTCGCTTGAACGATCAGCGGAAAGCTGCCGTATCCATGCGCTTAAAGCCCTGGTCATACCGGCCAGGTCCGCGTTGAGATGAAGATCAACCGTGTAACCCAGAACCGCGAGTTTTTGCGCGACATCAGAAGCGTCATTTGCGGTATTCGGGAGAATCTCTACGTGTCGGTAAGCGCTGTTGCCAATAACCAGCGCGTGACGCGGAGCTTCAGCAAAGGCAAGAAAGGGGAGCAGGAACAGGAACAATGAGCAATGAGCAATTTTCATTTTTCCCTAATCCGTAATAATACTGATCGTGTAGGGCTGGTTGGGTTCGTCATCAAGACACCATACCTTTAGATAGTACAGGCCGCTTTCAAGATGCAGCGCAAGCCGGGAATCATACGATGTCCCTCCATCATCATCTTCAGCGATCAGATTCAGATTTGAATCGTACAATTCAATATATGTATCCAGGCTGTTTGAATTGACCCCTCTGGCTCTGATGACATAACGGCCGGGCTGGCTTATCTGGAATTTTACCCAATCAACATCATCCGCATGGTGAAAGTTATGCTGCTGTGGTCTCCCTATTTCAATCAGTTTCGCCTGAGAAGGATCATCATCCGGTTCATATTCGTCAGGGGTAAGCACAACCGGCACGGAAAGATACGCGCGGAAATTGTAAGTGCCTGTTTCCCCGTCATAACCCGTTACCTTGACAAGATAGCGGCGTCCGGCCTGTACATTGTATCTGATCCGGGCATTGTAATCCTGAGCGCCGTCATCGTCCTCATCAAGCAGTTCTCTTGTATCATAATTGTACAAGTACATATATGTGTCCATGTTGTGGCCCGTGGTTTCCATTGTCAGCCTGCCGTTGTTTGCAGGAACAATAAGGAAAAAGTCCTCATCGCCATGATCCTGAAGGCTGCGATTCATAAGCGTGGCGCTGCCTTCGTCAATGCCTGGTTCATAGGACAAAGGATTATCCCATGAGTTGGCCCCTTCTCTCGGAGGAGTCATATATGCCCGGAAACCGTACGATCCGGTTGTAGACCTGCCATAGCCCCGTACTTCGGCAAGATAGCGGGTTCCGGCCCGCACGTTATATCTGATCCTGGCGTTGGAACCCGAACCGCCGTCATCGTCTTCATCCAGTTCATCCCCGGTGTCGTAATTATAGAAGGTCATATAAGTGTCGATATTGCCCGTGGTTTCCATTGTCAGTCTGCCGTCCCTTTCAGGAATAAGAAGGAAGAAGTCTTCATCGCCTTCGGTGATGGTGCGGTTCATAAGCGGGGCGTTTTCGCCAAGACCGATTTCGTATGATACGGGATATTCCCAACTGTCGACTTCATATTCATCCTGGGCGGAAGAAGATGAGGATGAACCGCCCCCGCCGCCTGAAACAAGCATTGTGTTTATGGCCGCGTTTCGCTCAAAATCAGAATGGAAAGCAGCCTCGATAGAGCGATCCTCTGAACTGATCAGACGGTTATATACACGGATAATATTTGTTACTTCAACAATTTCTCCTGAGATTGTCCGGTCCGCGCCCGGAGTTCCGGTGGAAAGGATCACATAAGCTCTCCCCTGCATATTCGTCAATTCTTCGGTAAGCTGATTTGTCCAATAAGTGGCAAAGGGAGGTACTGAACCACGGTAGCTGAATTGGCCCAGAATGACTTTTTGGGCATGTACTTCAACGAGCTTCTTATGTATATCCAGCGCGAGCGCTTTAACAGCGTCATCCAGTTGCGAAACAGGGCTTACGGCGGTCTGGGAATGAACCGTGTTAATGGCAAGAAAGAAAACAGGAATTAAGAACAAATGCTTTTTCATAAGACCTCCTGGCCGGGGAACCGCTGTATAACTTGATGCCGAGCGCCTTCAGTTCACATTTCTCAGGTTCAATTTTACACTGGCAGCATTTTTACTTCAAGGCCCAGCGCCTTTGCCGCCTGTTCCGCGTTTTTGACACCGCTGATGATAACCGGGCTTGCAGCGGTCTGGGACGCAAGCGAGGCAAAGGCTGCGGCAATATCCGGGGACGCAAGCGCGATCAGGCGCTCAAGTTTTCGCTTGCGGTAATCATCCTCAATGCGGGAAATAAAACGAAAAAAATCAATGAGGCTTTTTTCCGCGCTGGTACGGGGCTTGGTTTCTCTGGCATAACAGCCGATGATCGTTTTTACCAGATCATCTTCATCAGCGGGATCGTAACCTTTTTTGGCGCGGGCGGTTTTTTCTTTAGCGTGTTTTTTTAGTATTGAAGAAAAGGCATCCAGCGAGCGCAGGGGATTGGGATCGCGGTAAGTGGCAAGGGAGAAGCAACCTTCAAGACTGTCTGCATTGGCAAACGCGCCGTAAGCCCCGCCCTTCATGCGAATATCTTCCCAGAGTGCGCCGGTGGAAAGCTGATGGGCCAGCACTGTTTCGGCGCATTGGGCATGGGAATCAAAGGGAGCTGCCTTAAGCGTCATTGCGGCAAAACCGACTTGCAGCGAGGGAGAAGCGAAAATTTCAGGATTACCGGCCGCGCCGGAAATGGCGGCAGTTGCCGGATTGCCCGCTTTGTGCGCAAAGCGAGGAGCCCCGAAGCGGTTGAATCGTTCTCCCAGCAAAACAGAACCAGCGCTGAGGGCCGAAGCTGAACCGCCCATGTTGATCATAAGGCCGCCTGAGCTTATTGCTTCGCGCAGAGTTTGCAGTTTTGCGATAATCTGCGGCGTATCCAATTCGGCAAGATGATGGGCAAATTCGAGTTGGGACAGGCCGCTCCACAGTTCATCAACCTGCCGGGAACGGGAACTATAGCGGCCTGATCTGCCTGACGCATAACTATGTCCCATTGGGGCAAGGCTGGAATCGAGTTCATTCTTCATTTCCAAAACCAAATCCCTGACGCGCCGCTGATCGGTAAAATCAGCTTCGCTTAACAGGCGCAGCACAAGATCGAGCGAAGGGGCGGTTCTTTCGTCAAGGCATTTGAGTCGGTAGATGAGCCAGTCGCGGCCCGCAAGATCAATGGCGTTAGCCGCATTGGCCGCCGGTACTGCGGAACCGGTATGCAGTATGGCGTTAAAGCCGCCCGCAGTACGGGCCAGCAAACTTGATACTTCACCGTAATCCATGCCGGGCAGTCCCACGGAAACCGCGGCCCGCGCGTAAAACGGAAGCCAAAGGTAATCATCGGGGTTTAGTACATCCACCGGAAAAGCAAAGTCAGTATATGTAATGCCGTTGGTGTAGAGCTCATGGCAAAGGGCCGGGATTCCCCGCATATCTTCAAGGCGGCGGGGGATCGTTTCAGGATCAGTGCGCAGATCGTTACGCGAAAGATGGGGGATCGTCGCAAGCGCCTGCGGGCTGTCTCCTTCGCTTTGGACTTTCTCAAGGGCCGCGGATTTTTTTACTATAGTCCGGCGATCCGTTTTGCTTAAACCGGATTCTGTTTTTGCCAATGATTCGGCAAGCCGCGCTTCCTGCTGCGGTAAAAAATCTTTCTGCGGTTCAACAATCACCAGCGCGCGGTGTGGATTATCAAGAAAATATTTTTGGATGAGCGATTCAAAATAGCGGTTGTCTGCAAGGCGGCTCTTGATCTGTTCCATTAACGGAACCAATAATAAACTTTCCCAGGGTTTGTTTCCGTGCAGCCAGCTACGCAGACTCCGGCGCATCCACACCAGCGAAAATGGCCCGCCTGAACGCCGAATTTCCCGCTGGGAAAATTCCATTGAAAGCAGCGCCGCTTCTATTTCCTCTGCGGGAATTCCATTGGTAGCGAGCCGCCTCAATTCGCCCATAATCAGTTGTTCCACCTGATCGCTCTGCCCGTGCTTGACCCCGCGTAATCCGGCAACAAATAATGTTTCACGGATTTCACCCTCAAGGCCGCTCACCGGAGTCAGGTCTTCGCCCAGGCCGGATTCAATCAGGGAGCGGGTAAGCGGCGAACCGTCATGGCCCAGCAGAATTTCGGTGAGCGCGGCCAGCGCGATACATTCGGCAGTGTCAATAACATCACAGCAGAGCCATGACAAAAACACCGTTGATTTTTGCTCGCTGCCCGCGGGACAGGGAATGTGAAATTGCTTCGGCGCGTCCCAGCGTTTGGTTTTTTCGATCAGGGGCGAAGCCGCACCGCTTTCACAAGCCGCCTGGCTTTCAAGCGATGAAAAAAATTGATCGTTGAGAAAGGCAAGCTGTTTTTCAGTTGGAATGTTTCCCGCGAGAAAAACCCGGCAGTTTGACGGTGAATAGCGGCGGCGGTGAAATTCTTTGAGCTGCTGCCAGCTTAATTCGGGAATATGTTCCGGGTCGCCGCCTGATTCAAACGAATAGGGAGTGCCGGGCATCACCGCCTTGACTGACCACAGGCCCGCGTAAGTGTCAAGTGACGAATACGCCCCCTTCATTTCGTTATATACAACTCCGGTTATGGATAATTTTTCTTTATCCGCAAATTCAAAACGATGACCTTCCTGCATGAATGTCCATTCGGAAAGCAGCGGGCGAAAAACCGCGTCGCCGTATACCGACATAAGATTAAAGTAATCGTGTTCATTAACGGAACTCGCGGGGTAAACCGTCTTGTCGGGAAATGTCCATGCGTTGAGAAATGTTTGCAGACTCCCCTGCGCGAGTACCATAAAAGCGTCTTTCAGGGGATAATGTTCCGAGCCGCACAGGACTGAGTGTTCAAGGATATGCGCCGCGCCGGTATTATCTTCCGGTGCGGTGGCAAATGCAAAAGCAAAAAGATTTTCGCTGTCGTCATTGAGAACATGAAAAACTTCAGCGCCGCTTTTTTCATGCCGCGCCCAAATTCCCTGCGCCTGCAATTCATCCAGAGCAACAATATCAAGCACTGTAAAGCCGCTGTCAAGAATCTGCCCCTTGCGCAAATTGTTAGTCGTCATACAAACACATCCTCATCGCTTGAAAGTATTATGTCGCCTCTTTCGCGGGCAGCCCTGAACCATATAAGGAAATCCTGAGAGGCCGCATCGCAGTCGCGCTTTGGAACCGCACCAAGAATTTCACCTTCTTCGCGGATCAGCTTGCGGCGGCTTTCAGAAACGCAGGAAAGAATCTTCTCGCTGAATTCACTGCCTTTACCTTTTAATAAAACGGCGATGTCCCGGTCAGACATGGTTTTGAGTTTTTCCTGTATGGGACGTTCAACAGACAGAATCACATCATCCAGCGTATAGAGCCTGTCCTTGAGACCCCTGCCAATGCCGGGGCTGTCTGTTTCCAGTTCATTGATGATCCTGTCGCCAAATGAATAATCGCCCTGTTTCAGAATCGCCGCAAGGGTTTGTATTCCGTCTATTTCCAGTTCCTGTTCGCCGGTAACGCTGAGGTGGCGGGCCTTTTCCTGTATTCCGCCGGCAACGTGTTCCAGCACTTCGGGGGCGATCTCACGCTGGTAGGCAATGCACTTGAGAATTTCAGGTTTAAAATCAGGCGGAAGTTTTCCCAGCGTGTCCGCGGAAAGTTGTGAAGGCAGCCGGGCAAGGATCAGCGCGGTTGTTACCGGAGCCTCTCCCTTTAATAAGAAGGCTATTTGTTCAGGCTTGAATTCCTCCAGAAAGGCGAAAATATTTTTTCTGGAATCAGGAACCGTTTTGTTAAGCAGGGCTTCACCCTTTTCAGGCCCGTATGCGGCGTAGAGTATGCGGCGGGCAGTCTCAACGCCGCCGGAAGAAGCGCCGGTAAAACGGCAGGACGCGGAAAGCAGGGAACGAAATTCTTCGAGAATCAGCCCGCCTTCCTCAGCCGTGATCCCCCGGATTGACGCGATTTCCCGCGAGATTTCCTCCACCTGTTCGGGATCAAGTTCCGCCAGAATCTCCGCCGCCTGTTCTCCGCCGATGAGGATGAGGAATTTGGCAACCCGCCGGTATTTGGATTCGCTGTCCGGCGTTTTGGTGATTTTGAGCAATCCCCCGGTTTCCGTGTTTTCCATATTT
>JAIRUN010000077.1 GCA_031254365.1 Treponema sp.
GCTGGCCTTCGATACCCCAGCGTAAGGTGCGCTGTATATCTTCAGAGACGAGTTCGTTAAGGAAGCGCATGATCCTTACAGGATCTTTCGCGCTCTTGCTGATTCCGCCGCCGCGAAGGAGGTTAGGAATCGTCACATTGCGGTAATGGGGCTTGGTATTGGAATCCCATACAACGGGAAGCGGGGCCATGGTACGGTTATTTTGTCCACGATCCCGGTTTGCCATATCTGCTGAGTACATGAACTGCCAGCCCTGGACGCTCTGGCCCAATACACGGCCAGCAGAGATTTTCGCCTGATACTGGTCATAGTTGTCGGTAAAGCTCGCCCTGTCGATTAAGCCTTCGGCGTTAAGCTGATTCAATTTCTGGAACCAGCGCTTGGAAATTTCCTGGGTAAAGAAGTTTTTATATTCATAAGTTGTGGGGTTAACAATACCGTTCCCTTCATTGGGATAACCAGCGAGGAAGTTCGGGGGATTCCAGAGCTCAAATGCGCGCCAGCCCTGGGTAAGAATCACAAAGGGAATAGTGGGCTGGCCATTGATGGTCGGGGTCTTCCGGTAATAAGCCCGTATTAAATCAAAATATTGATCAACAGTAGCGACTTTGGGATAGCCTGCGTCTTTCAGAATTTCTTTTTGGATCCAAAAGGCAGCCTGGTCATAATTGGGATTATGGTCAAGACCCTGGAATACACCAAAATTGATCATGTAGTAAATGTGGCCGTCCGCGGATTTCATTTTATCCCATACGTCCTTGTACAGGGCTTTAATCCTGGGGGCGTATGACTCGATGAGGCCTTCCAGCGGTATCAAAGCGCCCGCGTCGATCCATTCATTTCCCCTGAGCTCAAGCACATCAGGATACTGCTTGCCGGCGATCATGGTTCCCCGTCTTTGGGCGATATCACCAACAAGGATGTCCCAACTGAAGGTTACATTGAGTTTCTCCTTCAGGTACTGGTACATCGGGTTATTGGCGGCAGGCTGGGGATGATTTCCGGTCTCATGAAAGACTGAGATCGTAATCGGGCTGTTGGGGTCGCTGGACGTTCCCGACGCTCTGCCACCCCCGGCGAACGCGAGAGTTGCGATACATAAAAGTACCACTACTACAGTTAGTTTTTTCATTCTCTCTCCTCCATATCTTTGCGTGTTAGTGTCCAACAATGAACACTTCTGATTATTTTACCATTGGCCGGGGGTCTAGTCAATATTTTTTACTCAGGATTATGACCACTTGAAAAACCAGCGCTTTTTCCCTTATGCTGGTTTATCAGTACAGAGCAGAAGGAGTCGGTATGATAGAGGTTTCAAGCCTGGTCAGGCAGTATGGGGCCCATATTGCTGTGGATCATGCGAGTTTTTCCATTAAAAAGGGAGAAATCGCGGGTTTTCTCGGCCCCAATGGGGCAGGAAAATCCACCACTATGAATATTCTCACCGGATATATCTCCGCCACCGAGGGTAGTGTGCGGATAGATGGAATGGATATTGTGGAAAATGCCGCCGAAATCAAGAAAAAAATCGGCTATCTTCCGGAAAATCCCCCTTTATACCCTGATATGACCGTAAAGGAGTACCTTTCCTTTGTGGGAGAGATAAAAAATATCCCAAAAAAGGAAAAAAAAGGCAAAATGAACGAGGTTATGGCAACTGTTGGCATATCCGATGTTGCCGGGCGGCTCATTAAAAACCTTTCAAAAGGGTACAAGCAGCGGGTGGGACTTGCCCAAGCCATGCTTGGAGACCCGGAAATCCTGATTCTTGATGAACCAACTGCGGGCCTTGATCCCAAACAGATACTTGAAATCCGGGAACTTATTACCCGGCTGGGCAAGGATCATACGATTATTTTAAGTTCCCACATTTTGCCCGAAGTAAGCGCGGTCTGCAAACGGGTATTGATAATGAACCGGGGAGTCATTGTCGCGGATGATACCCCCGAAAATCTGGCGCGGCGTATCCTGGGGGGGAGCCGCATACTGCTCCGGGTGGACGGTTCCGCTGGAGCGGTAAAAAGCGCTTTACAGAATGTTTCCTCAGTCCGAAGTATGGAATTCCGGGAATCCCCGGAACCTGGGACCTGTGAACTGGTAGCATCGGCTTCGGTAGAAGCCGCGTCTTCTGCGGAAAACGAGGCAGATATACGGAGGGATCTCTTCCATGCGCTGAGCAAAGCCTCGCTTCCCATACTCCTGATGCGTTCTCAGGACATGAGCCTTGAGGAAATATTCCTCAACCTTACTACAAAAGAGGTCAATGTATGATTGCCATTCTCAAGCGTGAATTAAAATGTATGATTGCTATATTCAAGCGTGAATTTAAAGCGTATTTTCTTTCGCCAATCGGCTATATTTATATGGGGTTCTTCCTGCTGCTGACGGGAATATTTTTTACGTCCGGCAACCTCCTGCCCCAGAACTCCCGGTTTTCCACATTTTTTGGGAGTCTTACGTTTATCTACATCTTTGCGGTTCCGCTTTTAACCATGCGGCTGTTTTCAGAAGAAAAGCGGCAAAAAACGGATCAGCTTCTCCTTACCAGCCCTGTATCAATTTCCGGAATTGTCTGCGGAAAATTTTTTGCGGCATTGATCCTGTTCGCCATGACTCTGGTGATAACCCTGTTATACGCAGTGGTTATCGCTATTTACGGAGATTTCCAATGGGCTGAAACTGCCGGAAGCTATATAGGGTTCCTCTTTATGGGAGCGGGTTATATAGCGGTGGGTCTTTTCATTTCCGCCGGAACGGAGAATCAGCTTACCGCGGCGCTGGCGACTTTTTTCACCCTGTTTCTGCTTCTTGTGATCGATCCGGTAGCGCGGATGATCCCGCCGGACATTCGCTCAGGCTTGATCTCCGCGGGTTTTCTTGCCGCTCTGGTTGCCTTCTTTGTGTTTCTTAATACCCGGAACTGGTTTATCACGGCAGGAACCCTTGTGTTATGCGCTCTGATCATTGGCGGATTCTGGCTGTTCCGGCAAAATGTTTTTGCGGGTTTTCTGACGAACTTTTTGGGATGGTTTTCCCTGAACAGGCGTTACCAGTCCTTTACCATGGGACTGCTCAAATTTGACGCGCTTGTGTATTACGCCTCCTTCTGCGCTTTTTTTCTCTTTCTGACAGTGCGTATTATCGAAAAACGGCGGTGGAATTAGGAGGATGATGAAGATGAAAGAAATCAAAGGTTTTGAAAGCATAAAAGAATCTTTTCGCACCCGGCAGGTCAAGTACGGCGGTTATGCGACACTCCTGACCCTGGCGCTTGTTATTGGCCTTATTCTGGTCAACCTGATTATGGGCAGCTTTCCCCTCCAGCTTGATATGACCGAAGGTAAATTATTTTCTCTTTCAGGCCAGACCATTCAGGTTCTGGAACAGATTAAATCCCCGGTAAACATTTACGGGCTGTGGGCTGCGGGTCAGGAAAATGTTGATGTTACGGAGATACTCGATCTGTACATGGCACGGAACAGGAATATTCGTTATCAGGCTGTTGATCCGGACAGGAATCCGGGGCTGCTGTCAAAATTTGATCCGGATGAGCAAGGCATTGGACCGGGCAGCGTGATTGTGGAAGGGGCCAAAGGTTTCCGTGTTATCTCGCCCTATGAACTGTATGATATTAATTCTGTGTATAATCAGCTATCCATTACCGGAATCGCCGTGGAACACCGGCTTACCAGCGCCCTGATCTATGTGGAGACCGGCATTACCCCGGTGATCTACGAAGTTGTGGGGCATGGGGAAAATCTGCTGGCAAGTCTTTACATTGCGGATATGGTGGAGCGGGAAAATTACAGCCTGAAACAGCTTAACCTTATCCAGTCCAACATACCCGCTGATGCGTCGGCCCTTATCATCAACAGCCCAAAGACGGGAATCTCCCGTCCTGAAGCGGATAAAATACTTGATTATCTGGAACAGGGCGGACGGTTGCTTGTGCTGGCGGATTACCGTACCGAGGATCTTTCCATGCTGAATGAAATACTGTCCAGCTATGGCATCGGTTTGGATTACGGAATTGTCATCGAGAATCATACATCCTACTCACTGGGTAATGTATACCTTGGAATCTCCGATATGAAAAATCATGATATAGTAAAACCCTTACACGACAAGCAAACCCCGGTGATAATGCCATTTGCGATGGGTGTCTCGGAAACCGGAATCAAACGGCGTACTGTTGAGATTATCCCGCTGCTCGCGTCTTCGGGAAATTCCTGGCTCTCAAGCGATATAGAAGCGCCGCCTTCTTATATGCTCCCTTCGGACAAGGGCGGGCCCATTACAACGGCTGTGGCGATTGTTGATACTCAATTTATTCAGGGTGATGAAAAACAGGCCCGTATCGTGGTCATCGGTTCGGGAGCCATACTGCATAGCATTACCAACTTTGGACAGATCCCCGCCAACCTGGATTTTTTTATGAACAGCCTCACCTGGCTGGAAGACCGGCCTGAAGCTCTTGGCGTACGTTCCAAGAGTATATTCCTTATGCCATTGATGATGAGCGGACTCAAGATAGGTATTTTTGCGGGGATTTT
>JAIRUN010000141.1 GCA_031254365.1 Treponema sp.
AGTTTCTGCGACTGTCTGGGCTGCCTGCCTTGTTGCCGCGCTGATTTACGGTTTCGCGGTTTCTGCTGATTATTCTTCCGCGCCGCATACGCCGTATGCATCGCATACGCAGTATACGAAGATCGCCCTTATCCAGCACAACACCGATCCCTGGAAAGGAGGCATCGACCAATACCGCCGCAATTTTGAAATTCTCCGCCGCCTTTCCGATGAGGCCCTTGCCGCGGAACCAAAGCCTGATATGGTAGTATGGTCGGAGACGGCCTTTGTTCCCCGTATCTACTGGCATGAAACCTACCGTGACGATCCTTCTTCATGGGTGCTGGTTAAGGAACTGCTGAACTATCTGGCTGTTCAGGACATTCCTTTTGTCATCGGCAATGACGATGCCCGTAAAGACCCGGATAAAAATCCCAATCCCTATGATGATTATCAAATTGATTACAACGCCGCAATACTCTACGAAAACGGAAAAAACACCGGACTATACCGTAAACTGCACTTGGTTCCCTTTACCGAGCATTTTCCCTACGAGAAACAGTTGCCTCTCATTCACCGCGCTCTGGTAAACGCCGACACCCACTTTTGGGAAAAAGGAACCGAAGTCACGGTATTTTCCGGGCCGGTTTTTCGCTTTTCGACTCCGATCTGCTTTGAGGATACTTTTGGCTATCTGTCCCGGAATTTTGTGCGCCAGGGCGCGGAGCTAATTGTAAACCTTTCCAACGACGCATGGTCGCGCAGCCTTTCCGCCCAGAATCAGCACCTTTCAATGGCAATATTCCGGGCAGTGGAAAACCGCCGCTCCATGGTACGTTCCACCGCTTCCGGCCAGACCTGCGGCGTAGCCCCCAACGGAAAGGTCATCGCAATGGCCCCTCCTTTCCGGGAGGCATGGATCACGGTTGAAATTCCCATAGTAAAAGAGGATACTATATATACCCGCTATGGTGATTTTCTCGCCATAGGTTTTGTTTGCGCCGCTATAGGTTTGTTGTTTTTTGGCGCTGCCGCATATATAATTAAGCTAAGGAAAGAGGTATGAATACCCGTAAAAAAATTCTCGTTGTTGACGATGAAGAAGTAAATGTGGAATTCTTTCAGGTGATGCTTTCCAAACTTGGCTTTACGGTGGAAGAAGCCCGCGATGGCATGACCGCTCTGGAAAAAGTAAGAAAATTCCATCCTGATCTCATTCTGCTTGATAATATTATGCCCCGTATGTCAGGCTGGGAAGTAACAAAAAAATTAAAAGAAAATCCAAATTATCAGAACATTCCCATTGTCATGCTTTCAGCCGCCGATGATATTCAGGATAAAATCAGCGGATTTGATCTTGGGGTTGATGATTATATAACCAAGCCCTTTAACTTTTCCGAAGTCCTGGCGCGAATACGGGCGGTACTGCGAAACCATGAGCTTTTTGCCCAGATTGCGGTGCGGGAGTCCCGCCTGTGCCTTGCCGAAGAATTGAACCGCGACATGAAACAGCATCTTTCCACTTTTATTCAGCATGTTGATGAACTTGATTCGGCAATCGCAGCGTTCTCCCAAAACAAAAACGCCGCGGTCAATCAGGATACTCTGTTAAAATTGACCGGAATAATTACCGAAAAAAGTCAGGCCGTGCGTAAACATATAGCGGGACTGGATGCCCGGATTGAAAAAACAATACTTGAATGGGAGGACCTCAAAAAGAACGAGGTCGGACTTTCTGTTCTGGAAACCCAGATCAGAAGATTCCTCCAACAGGAGCAGGAGTAAGGATGCCGCAGCAGGAAGTAAAAAAGAGAGACAATGCAACCGTGGTAGTTCTGGGGAAAGGCACAAAATTTGACGGTATTCTGAAATTTAAGGAAACCCTGCGGGTGCAGGGAAAATTCAAGGGGACAATAGAAGCAACAGGCGCGCTTATTGTTGACAAGGAAGCGGTCGTAGAAGCGGATCGTATTTCGGTGAGTTCGCTTATCGTATACGGGTCTGTAACCGGCGCGATCCACGCGGTTGACAAAGTTGATATGATGAGCGGCGCGCAGGTTCAGGGCGATGTTACCGCGGCGCGGCTGCGGATTGCCGACGGCGTACTGTTTGAGGGTCAGTGCAGCATGACCAGCGTAGACAAAGAAGTGGAAATTTTTTCCCGGCCCACCGAAGAAATAAAAGCTGAGTTACAGCGGATCAATGGTTAAGCCGGATTTTGAAGCAAGGGCACTTAACACGGCGGAGCGCTTGATACAGCAACTGAGCGCGCAGAAGCGCAGCCTGGTTTTGGCGGAGTCCTGCACAGCCGGACTTGCGGCGGATTTTCTGGCCCGTGTTCCCGGCGCTTCACGGGTGTTCTGGGGTTCCTTTGTGTGTTATACAGCGGACGCAAAAGTTTCAATGCTGGGACTTGACCGGAAGCGGCTGGAACAATACAGGCTGGTCAGCAAAGAAACCGCCCGCGATATGGCGCTGGGAGCTTTGGCGCAAAGCGACGCATATATGGCGGGAGCGGTAACCGGTCTTGCCGGACCGGATGGGGACGGAAGCGCCGTTCCGGTGGGTACTGTATTCATAGCCTGCGCTGTGAATACCGGACACGCCCAACTGTTGGCTGCGGATTCCGCGGAATCCCTTGCTGTCAGGGAATATCATTTTCAGGGTTCCCGAAACGAGGTACGCTTGCAGGCAGCGGCGGCATTGCTGGAAATTTTATTCGATAAAATTATGCGCCCGCTTGACAAATGAGGATTGAATCATTATGATGAAGAAAACCTTCAGCATATGTCAATTAAAGAATAACAAGAAATTCAAAACGGGAATCTTTGCCAGTCGGCAAAGTACCTAATCCATAGGTGGTTTAAACAATGGGAATTGTACGAAGGGGTCGAAGACCTGTAGAAACTGAGGACGAAGAACTGCCGGCCTCAGCGCAGGAAGCGGATGCTTCTGATTATGCCGGTGAAAATGGGGATAATGCCCAGACAGCGGACGAAAACGGCAAAGTAAAAATTGTCCGGGCTCGTACCAAGCGGAACGGTGATGCCAATGAAAACGGCGGTGATTCATTTCAGGGGGAAGAAGCCGCATCTGAATATTCCGGCAATAACGGAGATTCCTACCGTGGCGGCAAACCGAGGGGACGCTACTCAAGGCCGCCAATGGGAGGCTCCGCAGCGCCGGTTTCCGGCAGCCGGTATTCCGGCGCTTACGACAACGGCTCAAATGGCAGCGCAAACAGCAGCGCCTATGGCAGCAACGGCGGGTTAAATGGCGGCAGTCCGGCTGCGGGAAGCATCGATCCCAATATGCCCCTGCCCTCGCTGCCCACATTGCCCTCAATGCCGGATCTCTACGGCAAACCCGAACCCCGCATGGATGTAGACAGCGGCAAGCAGCGGCTGACGATCAACGAGCTTATCCGGCTCAATATGATGGACCTGCGGCAGCTGGCCGCCTGTTACAATATTCCCCACGATGACATGGTCGCCCTTAAAAAGCAGGAAGTTGTTTTTACCCTGCTCAAAGCCCATACCGAGCGGGGCGGAATCATCTACGCCTATGGCTCACTGGAAATACTTCCCGACGGCTATGGTTTTTTGCGCAGCCCCCAGAACTCCTACCTGCCCGGCCCCGACGATATTTACATCAGCCCCAGCCAGATACGGCTCTTTGCCCTGAAAACCGGCGACACCGTGTACGGCCAGATACGCAGCCCCAAAGAGGGGGAACGCTTTTTCGCCATGCTGCGGGTGGAAACGGTCAACTATGATGATCCCACAGTGGCGCAAAACCGCATCCCCTTTGACAACCTCACCCCCCTGTACCCCAATGAAAAGCTGGACCTGGAAGCCAGTACCGAGGGTGTCAGCGAGCGGATCATCAATTTGTTCTGCCCTATCGGAAAGGGTCAGCGGGCGCTGATTGTCGCGCCGCCCAGAACCGGCAAAACGATCATGATGCAGAAGATCGCCAATGCGATCACCAAAAACCACCCGGAAGTGTACCTCATTGTCCTGCTCATTGATGAGCGGCCCGAAGAAGTTACCGACATGGAACGCACTGTCCGGGCGGAGGTTATTTCTTCAACCTTTGACGAACAGGCAACCCGGCATGTACAGGTTACCGAAATGGTGCTGGAAAAAGCCAAGCGCCTCGTGGAGCATAAAAAGGACGTGGTAATCCTGCTGGATTCCATCACCCGGCTGGCGCGGGCCTATAACCAGACCGTGCCCACATCCGGGAAAATCCTTTCAGGCGGCGTTGACTCCAATGCCCTGCACAAGCCAAAACGCTTTTTCGGCGCGGCCCGCAACATTGAGGAAGGGGGAAGCCTCACGATCATTTCCACCGCACTGGTAGAAACCGGCAGCCGCATGGACGAGGTTATTTTTGAGGAATTCAAAGGAACCGGCAACATGGAAATCAATCTGGATCGCCGCATTTCCGACCGCCGCCTGTTCCCCTCGATCAACATCAAAAAATCCGGAACCCGGAAAGAAGAACTCCTTCTTAAAGAGGAAGAACTCCAAAAGATATGGATACTCCGCAAGGTAATAAACCCCATGGACGATATCGAAATCATAGAGCTGCTGGTTGACAGAATGAAGAAAAGCAAGAATAATGAAGCATTCCTGCGATCCATGAACACCGGCACGGCTGGCATGGATTAGTCCTTAAACCGGTTTTTGCCGCAGCGCGGCTTCGGAGTTGGACAAACATTGGAGGATTTGAATATGAGAGAGAAAATTCATCCCAAATACGAGATGACCACTATTTCCTGCGCCTGCGGGAATGTAATCGAGACCCGTTCCACCGTCAAAGGCATCAAGGTGGAAATTTGCTCCGCCTGCCACCCCTTCTTTACCGGCAAACAGAAACTCGTTGATACTGCCGGACGGATCGAGCGGTTCAGAAAGAAATACAACATTAAGGAATAGGGGCAAAAGCATTTACTTTTT
>JAIRUN010000147.1 GCA_031254365.1 Treponema sp.
CTATCTACACATCCTTCGGGCGTTTGTCCTGAACCCGTACCGCTTTGCCTTCTGACACGGGCAGGCTGCCGCTTTCGTGGAGTTCCACGCGGGGGCTGATGGAGATCGATACTTGCAGGGTTTCCCTGATCCGTTCTTTGAGCGCGTTAAGGGGACGGGAATCGTCCGTGAAGATGTCAGGCCCCACTTCGGTTTTAACCGTTAAGCGATCCAGCGCCCCTTCTTTTTCAACCACGATGAGGTAGTTGTTGCCCACTTCCTTCATACCCATGATCACTTCTTCGATCTGGCTGGGGAAGACATTCACTCCGTTGATGATCAACATATCATCGCTGCGTCCGGTGATGCGGCGCAGGCGGCGGTGGGTTCTGCCGCAGGGACATGGTTCGGTGTAAAAGCCGGTAAGATCGCGGGAGCGGTAACGGAGAACCGGCGTGGCCTCGCGGCAGAGGATTGTGAGAACGAGTTCGCCAATCTCACCTTCTTTGACCGGTTCAAGCGTTTCAGGATCAATGATCTCGGCGATGTAAGCGTCTTCCCAGATATGCATTCCGTTTTTACACTGGCACTCAAAAGCAACGCTGGGGCCGTTCATTTCCGACAGGCCGTAGGAATTGTACACGTCAATGTTCAACAGGGACTCAATGCGCCGCCGCGTGTCCTCGGAATAAGGCTCCGCTCCGGCAAAGGCCCGCTTGATCACAAGGCTTTCCCGCTTGACGCCGACTTCCCTCATCTTTGCTTCAACGTGCAGAAGGAAGCTGGGGGTGGCGTGTACGACAGTTGTGCCAAAGTCCTGCATCAGTTTGAACTGCCGGGCTGTGTTTCCCGATCCCGAAGGAATCACCAGCATACCCACTGCTTCGCCGCCCTGATGCAGCCCCAGCCCACCGGTGAACAAGCCGTAGCTTATCATGTTCTGGAACACATCATGTTTGGTGCAGCCTGTGCCGAAAATGCAGCGGGCCATATTATTCGTCCAGCGTTTAAGATCATCACTGCTGAAATAAATCGTGGTGGGAGTTCCGGTTGTTCCGCTTGAGGCGTGCAGCCTCACCACTTCCTCCTTTGGAATACTCAAAAAACCATAGGGAAAGCCATCCCGCAGATCGTTCTTGGTGGTAAAGGGAATCCGCCGTAAATCGGCCAGTGTTTTAATGTCGTCCGGGTTTTTGATGCCCACAGTCCCAAGCCGTTCCCTGTAAAATGGCGTGGCAAGGGCATAGCCAATTTCTTGCCTGAGCTTTTGTAATTGCAGGGCTTCGAGTTCGCTCCGGGGCATTTTTTCGATCTGCGGTTCCCAGTATTGAAAATTCATACGCTCCCTCCAGAGGAGGGGACTCCAGCGGAGGGATTTTCCGCGGCCCGTTTTCCCAACTGAAAGGCTTTGGTGTTAGCTGTAACTATTGCCGTGTCTTTCGCGGCAAAAGTGGCGGCAATGGCGTTTTCCAGCGCCTGCGCCGCTATTGGCAGAAAGGGGGAAGCCGCTCCTACCATGACCATGTTTACCGCTTTGGCAAGACCCGCCTCTTTGGCAAGGCCCGCCGCTTCAATGATCCGCTGCCGGGGGAAACCCTTCACAGCGGCAATGATCTCAGGCAGTTCGGGGTAATTGCCGATGTTGACCAGTGGTTCCGCGGCGGTAACCACCACGCCCGCCGGATTGAGCCAGGCCGCATAGCGGAGACATTCCAGCGGCTCCATTGAGATAATAATATCAGCGCCGCCTTTGGGAACCAGATCCGAGGCAATTACAGTATCGGAAATCCGCAGATGGGCCAGCACCGCTCCGCCCCGCTGGGCCATACCGTGTACTTCAGACTGACGCGCCGCGAGCCCTTCGCTTACCGCCGCCTGCGCGATAATGGCGGCAATGGAAAGCACTCCCTGACCGCCGACTCCGGCAAGAATAACATCACATTTCATGGCAATTCCATTTTCTCTCTTTATGAAGGATATAGCAAGAGGGGAATACATATCAGAGCTGATATGTTTTTGTCATTACAAGTACATTTTTTTGTTCAACGCGCGTATACTCGACTGTGTTCATCAGCTTTTTGGTCAGAAAAACGCCCAGACCGCCCGGTTCACGTTCCTGTAGCGGTTTATTTAAATCAGGATCGGGCTGTTCAAGGGGATTATAGGGCCTGCCCGTATCTTCAAATTTGATGAGCGCTTTATCTTTGACGGAAATGAATATGGCGACATTGCCCCTTTCCGGCTGGTAGGCGTAATTCGTAATATTCATAAAAATTTCTTCAACGGCGAGATCAATTTCCCCCTCTATATTGGGCGGGCATTTATGCTGTTCAAGCTCCGTGTTTACAAACTTTATTACTTTATCGAGATTTTCAGTCCTTGCTTCAACTTTCAGTTCCTTCATTGCTTCTTCCCCGGAACTATCCGCGGGGCCATCGACCTTGTCGCTTATTTTAAGCGCAAGCATTGTAATGTCATCCGTTTGTTCGGCTTCGCCGGTAAAATTTTTGATTTCCTGTTTTATGGCATAGAGCAGTTCCCTCGGCGGAGAATCCCTGTATTGATTCAGCGCCGCAAGCAGCCGCTGTTCTGAAAACAGTTCCCGGTCCGGGTTCATGGCTTCTGTTACGCCATCGGTATATAAATAAAGGGCATCGCCCGGCTCAAGAATAATTTCATCCTGTTTGTATTTCGCGCCTTTCATCCATGCCAGGATAAGACAGGGATCGGTTTTCAAAAATTCATAGCCGCCGCCGTGTTTTTTCACAAGCGGCGGATTATGTCCTGCGTTGACATATACAAATCTTCCGCTTGGAATATGGTAATGACCCATAAAAGCCGTAACGAACATATTCGCTTCATTGCCTTCACAGAGTTTGTTGTTTACCGATTCAAAAACATTTTTGGGGCTTTTGCAGACACTGCAATTTTTGATAAGCGTTTTAGTAATAACCATAAATAAGGCGGCGGGGATGCCTTTGCCGGAAACATCCGCGATTATGACCGCCAAATTATCTTTATCTATCAGAAAAAAATCATAAAAATCCCCGCCCACTTCTTTTGCCGGAAGCATTGAGGCATAGAGATCAAATTCGGGCCTGTTGGGGAAAGGCGGGAAAATGCAGGGAAGCATATTGGCCTGTATTTCGGTTGCGATGCTGAGTTCCGCGCTGATCCGTTCTTTTTCTGCCCGTTCGCGGGCATTTTCTTCGATAAAATTTTTCAAATCAGCCGTCATTTTGTTAAATGTCTGCGCGAGCAAGCCCAATTCATCTTTTGAAATTGTCTCGATGCGTATGTCAAGATTACCCTGGGCAAGCTGGGCTACATCGGAGATAAGCCGCTGTATCGGCGCGTTGATTAACTTTGAGATTAAATAATACGCAAGGCACAGCATTATAACCGATGATAATGCTATGAGTATCGAGAAACGGTTATTTTGGCTTTCCACTTCGGCAAAAATTTCATCCTGGGGAATCTGTATGGACAGAAGCCAGCCATTGTCCATGTAACGGCCAAAGCGTATATAGTTAACGTTGTCAAGCGTAAATGAATCCGCGTTTATATCCCAGGGAAGGCTTTTGATGGATTCGCCTGTGACGCTGTTGGTGCGTGTGCTGGAAATAATATAATCTTTTTCAGGTACACACAGCAAAACAAAACTGTTGTCTGTCGGCTTGATGGCGGTCAATTCTTTGATAACTTCATCTATTTCCCAATCAATGATTGAGATTCCGATAAAACTGCCGTTCCTGTCAAATATCCCCGCTCCTGCCGTTGTCATCAGGGTATATGAGGTATCGTCAATATAGGGTTTGACCCACACCGTTTGATATGGCTGCGTTACCGCATCGGCAATTTCACGATACCAGTTCAGGCTGTGGTAGTCATATTCAGACATGATAAAGTCATCAAGCCGCACCTCGCCTTTTGTTTTGTCAAAATACGCATAGATACCGGCGCGTAAAACGTCATTTTTATAGGCGTAAGGCGCGAACCAAAAACCGCCGCCAACAGCGGCCGGAAAGCTGCGAAGATATTCCAGCGCCGATGTTTCACCAATGGCATAGGATTGCGATTTATAAAACAATAATCCGTCAGTCGCCAGATATATTGCGCCGCGTTCCATTTCCGCGATTATTTTATTTACTTTTTCCGTTTCAAATTCCACTGTTGTTTTAATGACTTCGCGGCGCAGGTGTTTGTAATTAATGGTTGTTACCATTGAATACAAAACGAACGCCGCGCCGATAAACGCCAAAAAGACAAGTACTATGATTAAAATTTTTGTTCTGAGTGAGTGCATGGCTGCCGCTACTCTATCAGCATCGAATCAAGCGCGGTCATCCCCAAAACATTTTTGACAAATTCGGAAGGGTGTTCAATATTGAATTTACCGCCTGTCTCTGCGGCCTGTTTATAGGTTTTAAGAATCACCCGTATTCCGATGGAGCTCAGATATTCAACCAGCGACATATTCAGGATTATTTTGCTCTGTCCGTCTTTGAAGGCGTTTTGCAGTTTATAATCGAGCATATCCGCGCTGGTCGCATCAATGCGGCCTTTTACGAAAAATTTGACAACCCCATTATTTTTTTCTTCCGTAATTTCAAGGTTTTCTTTCATTTTTAATTCTCCTGCTTTAACACGGACTTGTCGTAATCTTCCGGCGGCACATAGCCCAGCAACTGCATACAGGTCGCGGCGATTGAACTGATACCCAAACCTTCATTAAGGCTGGAATATTCGCCTTTAGATTCGGGATCGTACAAAATGCAGGGTACGGGGTTGAGGCTGTGGCTGGTTTTCGCTTTGGGTGTACCATCGGCCTTGAGGGAAACCGCGCCGGTTTTTTTATCATGCTCGAACATATCGTCGCTGTTGCCGTGGTCGGCGGTAATCACCATCACCGCGCCCGCTTCGTCAACGGCTTTGACGAGCCTGCCCAGTTGAAGATCCATTGCTTCCATTGAGCAAATTACCGCCTGATAAATGCCGGTATGCCCCACCATGTCGCCGTTGGGATAATTCAGCCGGATAAAATCGTACTTGCCCGAACCAATGGCTTCGATAACCTGATCGGTGATCTCGGCGCACTTCATCCAAGGGCGCTGTTCAAAGGGAATTACATCGCTTTTTATTTCAACATAGGTTTCCAGTTTGTCATCGAATTTGCCGGTGCGGTTGCCGTTGAAAAAATAGGTAACGTGTCCGTACTTCTGCGTTTCGGAAATCGCCAGAGTCCGCACGCCGCTTGCCGCCAAATACTCGCCCATCGTGCGATCGATTGAAGGCGGGCTGACCAAATAGCGGCGGGGAACATGCAAGTCGCCGTCGTATTCCATCATCCCCGCGTAACAAATTTT
>JAIRUN010000184.1 GCA_031254365.1 Treponema sp.
TAACTCATTTTAGGCGTAGCAATTAAAGTTTTATACCTATAATCATATTTATACATGTATCATCCCATGTTGTACCCTCATAAATATCCAATATGGTTATTTTTATTTTTGATACATTCATTGGGAACATAATTGTTTGCAAATTAGGCGTATCCAAAATGTCATATTCATTTCTAAAGCTGTCATTATTACCTTCTATCAAAATTCTTTTTACCCTGTTATTTTTTAAGAATAAATCGGGATTATTTGCCGATACGAAACCATTTGAAATAACTATGCCATTAATTTCACCAATAAATGATCCGGTATAATCCATTTCTATATATTCACCTATGCCATTGCCAGATACGCCCTCAACCCAAGGACCATCTTTTATCGACTGCTTTAAATTATTGCCATCATACCGTATATTATTTTCGACAAGGAATGATGATGTATTTATTTTAACATCATGGAAGCTATACCAAGCAATATGTCTATTGATCTTTATTCTATCGGGTAAATCATGGCGTAATAATAAACCGCTTTCTGATTGTACCGGACTATATATAGATACATATCCGAATTCATTATTATAAAGCAATACGGCTTTAATTTCAGGCGTATGGCTTATGGTAAAATAATAAATCCCATTTATTAAAGCATATGTATATGTCGTTCTTATTTCATTTTCAGGTAAACCAATCGCAAATGACATGAAATTCAGATTATTATTATCGAACACATAAAACGGATCAAGCGCATCTGTTCCATAAAAACTTAAATTTCCAATTTCTTGAGAATAAATTTTACCGCAAAATAAAAATGTAATGCAGAAAACCGCTATTTTACACAATATTTCCTCTAAAAACATAATACATAGCTTTTGTCTCTTTTGTCAACTACATTCTCTAATTATTTCGCCTAACGTTCAATGCATACTATACATACGTTTTGCTTGTCTAATTCATTTTTCACAACGGCTACGGGAGGAATGGGAAAAGCTGAAAATCTCCCAAATGGATTTGTCTTTCTGGGCGGGACTGCCTAAAATCAGGCAAATTTAAAAGAAACAGGAAAAACGCCCGATGTATATACGCTTTTCCGGTTATGCCGTCTCTTTTTCCGGTTGAAAAAAAGGCGGCCCTGATGTATCATTAAAGGGTATGCAGGTGCAGCGTCTGTCCTTTTTTCAGGATCAGCGATTCAAGATGAATCCCCAGATGTTCCAGTCTCTGAAGCTGATGGAGCTGCCGGTGATGGATCTGCGGGAAAAAATCGTACAGGAGCTTGAACGGAATCCCGCTCTGGAGGTTTTGGAGGATCGCAGCATTGTTTCACTGGATGACGCGGCTATTCAGCCCCAGGAAGAAGATGACTATTTTGAGGCCACTTCCGATTCCGGTTTTATCAAGCAGGGCGGGCAGGCGGCAGCGGACGAGCAGCGCCGTTTTATCGAGGGGGTTCTTTCCCGGCCCGAAACCCTGCAAGAACATCTGCTCTGGCAGTTGCAGTTGGAACCTGTTGACGATGAACTGCGGACAATCGCCGAAGTCCTGATCCAGAATCTTGATGAAGATGGTTTTCATAAAGAGCCGCCTGAAACATTGTTCAGGCAGCGTGATGTGCGGATTGACGAGGCATTGCGGCTTGTCCGGAATCTCGATCCTGTTGGCTGCTGCGTTTCCAATTACCATGAATCCCTGAAAGTACAGGCCGGCCTCCTGCCCGATGCTATACCCGAAATCGAAGAAGCGCTGAATCATCTCGATCTGTTTGAAAAGGAAAAGTTCGCCGAGCTTGGGCGGATCATGAACCGCGATGAAGATGATGTCCGCTGGTTTTATGAAATTATAAAAGGCCTCTCCCCGTTTCCGGGCAGGCAATTTGCCCTGGCTGAGGTTCGCTATGTGGTTCCCGATATTCAGATTGTACGTGACGAGGGCGAATTCGTGATAATCCTTAACGAGGAAGAAATACCGGTGCTGGGGATCAGTCCCTTTTTTATGAAAATCGCCACGAGCCGCAAGACAAAAAAATCAGGCACGCCGGATGATGCGCAGTCAGGCACGCCGGATGATGACGATGAAGAAAGCGCCGGTATCGAAGCCGCCGGAACAGTCAGCCGTCCGGCCCGTGATTTCGCGCGGGAGAATATCAAAGAAGCCCGCTGGTTTATCCATTCGGTGAATCTGCGCAACCACACCCTGCTGAGGGTTACGCGGGCAATTCTGGAATTCCAGCGGCCTTTTTTTATAAACGGCCCCAAATACCTTGCTCCGCTCACATTAGGCGACATTGCCAAGGAACTCGGCGTTCATGATACCACCGTGTCTCGAATCGCCCACAGCAAGTATATACAAACCGAATGGGGCATTTTTGAGCTTCGTTATTTTTTTACCAACTCAATCAGCGGCACGGGTTCCGGCGGTTCCCAATATTCCAAGGAAGGAGTCAAGGCGACTATTCAGGAACTGGTCAGCGTGGAAAACCGGACGCTGACGGATCAGGAAATTACCGGAATCCTGGCACAGCGGGGCATAACGCTTGCCCGCCGCACCGTAAGCAAGTACCGTAAAGAACTCGATCTGGGTTCTTCATATACCCGCCAAAAGCGGGACCATTGACTTGTTCGAGATCCCGGTTGGCTCTCGAACAAGTCTTGCAAAATACGTTGTATTTTGCTGTTTTTAAGCAGAAGTTGTTCAGAAACTGAAGTTTCCGAACAACTTTATTAGACAGGAGGCAAAGAATGAATACAGAAATCAAGGCAGTGCATTTCACCTTACATGACGATGCGCGGGAGTATCTCAACAAAAAAATCGAGCGTATCCCCAACGCCGAAAACATGATCGTGGATATGCTTTTCACCCTTACCAAAGACAAGAATTTTGAGGCGGAAGCTACCGTGAATTTCCGCTGGGGTGTTTCAATTCATATCAAGGAAAATGATTTTGATCTTAACCCTGCCATAGATAAAATGATGGACAAACTTCAGGCGAAGATCACCAAAGAGAAAGAAAAGGTAAAAGAAAAACGATGAAAATGAATTCTACCGCGGCAGTGTTCCTTGCGCTGCTGACGGCGCTTTTTGTTTCCTGCGCCGCGCGGATCAGCGGAGGGCTGGACGCGGGGAGCGCCGGTAATTTTACAATAAGCGCCAGTTTGCAGCCCCGGATGTCGGCCCTTATCCGCTCACTACAGGCTCTGGGCGGGGATGTAAGACCGGATTCCCCGATTCTTGACGGCAGGGCAATAGCGCAATCCATGTCCGCAGCGCCGGGGGTTTCATCGGTTTCGTTTCGCAACACCGCACCCGGCTCTATCGAAGGCCCGGTACAGATTTCCAAAATCGGCGATTTTCTGGCAGGCGGCGGCAGGACCGGCGGCTTTATCAGCTTTGAGCAGCAGGCCGGCACGGGCCGCTGCGCCATCAACATCAGCCGCGAGTCCGGCCCTGAAATTCTTTCGTTCATTTCCCCGGAAATCGCCGATTACCTGAGCGTCCTCATGGCCCCGCTGGCAACCGGAGAAGAATTGACCAAAACAGACTATGTAATGCTGGTCAGTTCCATATACGGCAGGGGCATTGCCGATGAGATTTCCGGCTCAACAATTCGCGCTTCCATTGATTTCCCCGGCCCGGTGCAAAGCGTAAAAGGCGGGACATTTTCCGGCAGACGGGCGGAATTTGCCATTCCTCTGGTAGACCTTTTGGTACTGGAAAACCCCTTGAGCTATGAAATAACATGGAGCCAATGAGAACGGTCGGTTAAGGGGCGCACCCAAAAGGTGCGTCATCCGCTGCCAAAATTGCTGTCAAGCCCGCTTGCCATTTCCCCCATATATGCGGTACACTGAATTATCAAAAGGAAAGGAGGTCTGCATGGCATGTTGCGGCGCGGATGGGGAAATTAGCTTTCCCCAGGAATTGCTCTCTTTTATTGACGAATGGAAGGTAAAACCGGGGAGTCTTATCATGATTCTCCACAAAACCCAGGAAATCTTTGGTTTTATTTCAAAACCGGCGGCGGAGCAGCTTTCCCTGCTTACCGGTATTCCTCTTGCCCGAATCTACGGGGTCATCACTTTTTATCATTTTTTCAAGACCACCAAACCGGGCAAACACAAAATTTCCGTGTGTCTGGGAACCGCCTGTTACCTTAAAGGTTCACAGGATTTGATCGATGAGACCCGTAGCCTGTTGGGGCTTGAGCCGGACGGCGTTACCCAGGACGGCCAGTTTTCTGTAGACCCGGTTCGCTGCGTTGGCTGCTGCGGCCTTGCGCCGGTGCTGACCGTGGGCAATGATACTTATGGCAAACTCACCAAAGATATGCTCCCCGGCATAATAGCCAAATACCAGAATGTGTAGGCAAAGAACCGGGGGTTTTTAGCCCATGCACTTTACCCTGGCTGATCTGATTGCCGACATTACCCAGAACGCCTGCGAGTCGGGCGCTGATATGGTGGAACTTGAGGTAAGGGAAGGCGGCGGAGAATTCCGGTTTCTGGTGCGGGACAATGGCAAGGGCATGACCAAAGATCAGCTGGCCAGAGCCATTGATCCTTTTGTTACTGACGGGGTGAAGCATCCGCACCGGAAGGTGGGACTGGGGCTTCCCTTTCTGATTCAAACCGCCGAGCAATCGGGCGGGGGCTGGGATATACAGTCCGAAAAGGGAAAGGGAACTACAGCAACGGCATGGTTCGATACGGGCAATGTTGATATGCCGCCTGTAGGAGACCTGCCGGGTATGTTCAGGACTGTCCTGATGTTTGAAGGGCCCGCGGAAATGATAATCCGCCGTTCCCGGCAGCAGGATTTGGATTACGAGGTCCGCAAAACGGAACTTGTAGAAGCGTTAGGCGAATTTGAAGATGCCGGATCGCTCATACTGCTCGATCAGTATTTGCGTTCTCAGGAAGAAGAGGAATAGGAGGAATACATGGCAAAGATGAGTTTAGAGGAACTGCGGAATCTGCGGGACTCCAAAAAGAACGATCTGCGCAAACGGGATGCCGAAGGCAAGGAGATTCAGGTTGTCGTGGGAATGGGAACCTGCGGAATTGCGGCCGGGGCAAAGCAGACGATGGATGCCTTTATCACCGGGCTGGACGAACACAAGCTGGTGGATAGCGTGCTGGTGCGGCAGACCGGCTGCATGGGTCTGTGCCACTCGGAACCGACGGTTGAGGTTATGGTTCCCGGTATGCCGGCGGTTATCTACGGCAGAGTGGATGCCGCAGTCGCAAAAGAAATTATTCAGAAACATCTTATCGGCAGGGAACTCCTGAATGACCGCATTCTGAACCGTCCCGCCGTGGACATAATGAAAGCGTAAAGGGGGAAAAAATGGCTTATAAAAACTACATTCTCGTCTGCGGCGGTACTGCCTGCGAATCCAACAAGGGAGCTGAAATTTTCGAAAAGCTCATTGAGGAAGCGGACAAACAGGGTGTCAAGGCAGAGGTGCAGATTGTAAAAACAGGCTGTTTCGGGTTTTGCGAAAAAGGACCTATTGTTAAGGTTCTGCCGGAAGATTCGTTCTACGTTGACGTAGTGCCGGAGGATGCCCGCGAGATCATCGCGGAGCATATTCTAAAGGGCCGCGAAGTGAAAAGGCTCCTCTACAAAGATGACGACCACAAAAAGGCCGTCAATGCGGTGGAGGACATTCAGTTCTACCAGAAGCAGTTCCGGGTGGTGTTACGCAACTGCGGCGCCATCGATCCGGAAAAAATAGACGAGTACATCGCCCGCGAAGGTTATTCGGGTCTTGAAAAAGTCCTGTTTGACTGGAACCAGGAGCAGCTTATCAATGAAGTGAAAATTTCAGGGTTGCGGGGCCGGGGCGGCGCGGGTTTCCCCACATGGCTAAAATGGGACCTTGCCCGGAAAGCCGTGGGTGATGTCAAATACGTTATCTGCAATGCCGACGAAGGCGACCCCGGCGCGTATATGGACAGGTCAACCATAGAAGGCGACCCCCATTCGGTAATAGAGGGGATGATCACCGCCGGCAAGGCAATAGGGGCGAACCAGGGTTTTGTGTATATCCGCGCCGAATACCCCCTTGCCATCGAACGGCTGAAAATCGCCCTGGAACAGGCCAAGGACTACGGCCTTTTGGGGAAAAACATCCTCGGTTCGGGCTTCGACTTTGACATTGAAATCCGATTAGGGGCCGGCGCCTTTGTCTGCGGCGAGGAAACGGCTTTGATAAAATCCGTTGAAGGCAACCGGGGAATGCCTGTTCCCAAACCGCCCTTCCCTGCCAATAAGGGTCTGTGGGAAAAACCCACGGTCATCAACAATGTTGAAACCCTTGCCAATATCCCGGTAATCACCGCAAGGGGCGGCGCATGGCTCGCCAAACTGGGAACGGAAAAATCCAAGGGGACAAAAGTTTTCGCCCTTACCGGCAAGGTAAAAAGTTCCGGCCTGGTGGAAGTGCCCATGGGCACCACCCTGCGGGAGATC
>JAIRUN010000007.1 GCA_031254365.1 Treponema sp.
TGGGACGTCGGCAAGCGGTAAGCCCCCGGTCTTTGGAGCCGGTATTCACAGGTTCGAATCCTGTCGTCCCAGTAGGGTTTGTCCCAATTTTTTATGAATGAGGTATACAAATGAGTCAGGTAACATTATCAGCCAAAAAGCGTGAGAAGGCTGGTTCCGCCGAATCCCGCCGAATCAGGCGAAGCGGGCGAATTCCGGCGGTGCTGTACGGAAGGTCCGGCAGCGCGATTTCTCTGGACCTTGACGCGCTGGAGTTTGTGCGCGGCACAAAGAATATTTCCGAAAGTACCATTGTAAAAGTTGAGGTTGACGGCAAGTCTTATGATGCTTTTGTGAAGGATACTCAGCGAAATATCCTTGACGGGAATCTGCTCCATATTGATTTTTATGAAGTGGAAAGCGGGGTTGTTCTGCGGGCAAAGGTTTCCCTTCATGTTCAGGGGAATTCCATCGGTGTGCGTGAAGGCGGTATTTTTGAGAATCCGCTTCACGAAATTGAAGTTGAATGTCTGCCCAAGGACCTGCCGGAACGGATTGATGTTGATGTTTCCAATCTTAAGGTGAATCAGGCCATCCATGTGCGGGATATTCCGCTGGGAGAAGGGGTTCGGCTTATCTCTGCCGCGGATCAGGTGGTGGCATTGGTGAAATTCGCCAAGGCTGAAGCTGCTCCCGCTGTCGCGGAAGTTGCTGCCGCTGATGCCGCCGCCGGTGCGGCTCCTGCTGTCGGCGCGGCTCCTGCTGCCGGTGCGGCTCCCGCTGCCGGTGCGGCTCCCGCTGCCAAGTCCGCTCCTGCCGCCAAAGAGAAGGGGAAATAAGTTTCTCGAAAATATCATCGCCGCTGTTCTTGGCAAGTGTCCGCCGGGGACTGTGTTTCTTGCCGCGGTTTCCGGCGGCGCGGATTCAGTTGCCATGCTTGTCGCGCTGGACGCAGTGCGGCGGGTGCGGCAATCTGAAACGGCTTTTCCCCTGTATTGCATTCATGTTGAACATGGAATCCGGTCGGAAAAAGAAAGCCGGGGAGACGCTGATCTGGTGCGCTCCCTCTGCGAGAAGATCAATATTCCCTGCCAAATTATTTCCATTGCTCCGGGAAAAATTGCCGCTTATGCAAAACGCTCAGGGCTGGGCATTGAGGCCGCGGCGCGGCAGTTCCGCCGCCGGGCATGGTTTCAGGAAGCCCGCCGCCTGGAATCCGGCATGGAAGCCGCTGGCAGCGGGCCGGTGCGGATTGTAACGGCCCATACGCAGGACGATATGCTGGAAACCTCGCTGATGAGGATTCTCCGGGGAGCGGGGCCGTCCGGCCTTGCCGCAATGCCTGGCAGCCGGGGACGGCTCCTGCGGCCTCTGCTCAGTGTCAGCCGCAGCGATGTGCTTGAATATCTGACGGAGCGCAACATCCCCTGGCGGGAAGATTCCACCAATACGGACATTCATTTTTTCCGCAACCGTGTCCGGCATTGCCTCATTCCCCCGCTGAATGAAAAGTTCCCCGGCTGGAAAGGCGCACTTGCCGCGCTTGCCGAAACCCAGTCCCTTGCCGCCGCCTTTATCCGCGATGAAGCGGCCCGTTGCATTCAGTGGCAGCCCCTCACTGCCCACTCCCTTTACGCCAGCGCTGAAACTTTTTTTGTCCAGCCCGCCATTGTCCGCGAGGAAGGGCTTTTTCAGGGAATAGATCAGCTTCTTGCCAGGGCAAGCCGAGGCGGTAGAAAAGCCCGTTCAATACGGCGTTCCACGCTCAGGCGCTTTTGCGCTGGTGCAAGTACAGCGGCTGATCTGGGGCCGCTGCGGGTATGGCAGGACAGCGGGCGGATAATACTGTCGCTTCCCGATCCCCAATTCTCTGAAACCGGCTTTTCGCTGTTGATTAAAGCGCCCGGCTTATATACTCTTAAAAGAGTAACTATTGAAGTGCGGCCCTGTTGTGAATCAGTAACAGACGATGAAGCCGGTTTTTACGCCCTGCTTCCTGTGGTTCTGCGGCGGAGTTATAACGATGATCGCGTCACCGTGCGCGGCAGGGAGATCGCTCTATCGAAACTGAAAAAAGGCGGGGAGCGCGTTATCAGCGCGCTTGACCGGCTGGGCGTAGCGGCCTTTATCGGTTCCGGCGGCCTTTTGCTGTGCAGGGACGATGAAGCGCCGCCACCGGAAGCAGGCGAAAAAATGCGCTGTGTAGTGATGAGAGGTAATAATGTTCGGTAACCAAAATGATAGACCACCTGAGCGGCCCACACCGCCCCGGTCCCCTTTGCAGGGCGGCAGGCCCAATGGATTTGCGCTGGTTTTCTTCCTGATCATGGCAGTAATGTTTATCATGTATTTTTTCAGGGGCGATACTACTCCGGTGCGGGAAGTTCGTTATTCTGATTTCATCCGCTACCTTGAGCAGAATCAGATCGAATCCGTTACCATTCACGAGAACAATAATATGGATATTTACCTTCGCGGGTCCGGTTCTCAGGAACCGGTGCAGATGCGGACTCGCATTCCCTATGAGGATCCGGGTCTTTTGGACAACCTGCGGGAAAACAATGTCAATATTTCCGGC
Organism: Treponema sp.; assembly: GCA_031254365.1. Classification (GTDB taxonomy): domain Bacteria; phylum Spirochaetota; class Spirochaetia; order Treponematales; family Breznakiellaceae; genus WQXQ01. Next base: position 2,558 of record JAIRUN010000007.1, read on the forward strand.
GCAGCGACACGGTCAAGTCCTTTGCGCATATTTCTGGAAATGCTTCCCTGGATTATCGGTTTCGCTTTTATCTTTTTTATGTACCGGAATATGCAGGGCATGGGGAATAAGACATTCCAGTTTGGCAAGAGCAGAGCCAAGCGTTATCAGGATGAAGGAAAGAAAGTCAGTTTTACCGATGTCGCCGGACAAAAGGACGCGAAGTACGAACTTGAAGAAGTCGTCGCCTTTCTTAAAAACCCGCAAAAATTTACCAAGATGGGAGCGCGTATTCCCAAAGGTGTGCTGCTGGTGGGAATGCCCGGAACCGGAAAAACCCTCATGGCCCGTTCTGTCGCAGGAGAAGCGGGAGTCGCTTTCTTCCATATGTCCGGCTCTGATTTTGTCGAGATGTTTGTCGGGGTAGGGGCGAGCCGTGTCAGGGACCTTTTTGATCAGGGAAGGCGCAGCGCGCCCTGTATCATTTTTATTGATGAACTTGACGCGGTGGGCAGAACACGCGGCGCGGGTTATGGCGGCGGTCACGATGAGCGCGAGCAAACCTTGAATCAGTTGTTAGTTGAAATGGACGGCTTTGATTCCAAAGACGGGGTGATAATACTGGCCGCTACAAACAGGCCCGATGTGCTTGATCCGGCCCTGCTGCGTCCCGGACGCTTTGACCGGCAGGTGGTAGTCGCCATGCCCGACATCAAAGAACGCGAAGCGATTCTACAGATTCACAGCGTGAAGATTCCCCTTGCAAAGGGCGTTGATCTTGTCCGCATTGCGCGGGCAACGCCGGGCATGAGCGGCGCGGACATTGCCAACCTGGTCAATGAAGCCGCGTTGTTCGCCGCCCGCAGGGACAAGAGCGAAGTTGAGATGAGCGATTTTGAAGAAGCCCGTGACAAGGTGCTGATGGGCATTGCCCGCACAACGCTGGTGGTCTCGGACAAGGAACGCCGCATGACGGCGATTCACGAGGCAGGTCATGCCCTGCTGCATTATTTTCTCAAGAACGCCGATCCCCTGCATAAAGTTACTATTGTTCCCCCCGGCCGGGCGCTGGGCATGGCCCTGTCCCTTCCCGACGAAGACAGTTACAGCCGCACCAAAGGCTGGATTGAAGATCGCATTGCCATCTGTTACGGCGGCTGGCTTGCCGAAAAACTTTTCTATAGCGAAACCACCACCGGCACTAAACAGGATATTCAACAGGCCACGGATATGGCCCGGCACATGGTCTGCGAATGGGGCATGGCCGATGAAATGGGGCCGGTGGCTTATGGTCAGGAAGAGGAGCCGATCTTTTTGGGCAAGGAAATTGCCCGCCACAAGGATTATTCCGAAGAAACCGCCCAGCGCATTGACCGGGCGGTTAAGGAGATTCTTGATCGTTCCCGCGGCGCGGCGGAACAGATTATTCAAAGCCGCAAGGCTGAACTGGAAGAACTCGCCGGTGCTCTGCTGAGCCGCGAGACCCTTACCGATGACGAGGTGCGGGAAATTCTGGGGCTGCCCCCGCGGGAAGATACTTCATCCATTCCGGCTACCTAAGGAGTTGCGCATGAATATCCGCCGCATTGCGCCGGTTCTGTTATTCGTCACTTTAGTTTCCGGCCTGTTTGCTCAAGGCCGGGACGGGAGCGCAGGAGGGCAGGGTGATACGGCTGCTGCGCAGCAGTATGTCCTGTGGGCGCAGCGGGAGATTGCCGAAGATCGCTGGCCTCAGGCGCTGGCCGGTCTTGAGCGGGCCGCGGATTATACCGGCGTTTCATCGGATATTTCGTATCTGCTGGCCCTTGCCCGCGCTCACGAAGGCGGAAGCAGGGGCGCGGTATTGGATGCCCTTACCCGCGCTTTCGCGACGGATCGCTGGCTGCGTTACAGCGAGCCTCAGGCGCGGCTTCTGGAAGCGGAACAATTTATCGTCTTGCGTAATTATTCCGGGGCCCTTGCATCGCTTGCCGCGATACCTGACAGCGCCGATGCTGCGGTACTGCGGCTTGGTGCGCTCAAGGGGCTTGTGGGAAATCGGCCTTCGGCCGGGCCCATGACGTATAACGGTGCGGAGAATCCTTCTCAGGCGGAATTCCGCCGCCGTATGCTCGAAGCATTTGAACGTTACCCCCGCGATACACGCCCTTTGCGGATTCTGTTTGATTATGCCGCTAAACGCAACCCTGATGAAAATGATCTCGCGCTCATGGAAATTGCCCTGCGGCGGCTTCCCTTTGTGCTTGAGGCTGATTCTGAATTGGCATGGATGGCCGCCCCTTTCATCAGTGATGAGGATGAGGCGCGCCGCTTGATCTCCGCATACCGCGCCGGGGGCCTCCAGTCTGTTCCGGACAGAAACTTTCGTCCCGCCCCCGGTTCCATTGCACCCGCCTTGTATTTAGGGCTTATCAGCGAAGAAGCCGCTGTGGCGGAATTGTTTTCCTCTGCTGAAATTGCGCCTGACGCGGAAAAAATCCTTGACCGTGATTTGATTCTTTCTGTCAGCGATCTGATTTATGGCGATGCGGGACAAAGGCTTTTCGCGGAACAACTCCTTTCTTTTTCCGGCATAATTATCGCCGATGATGATCAGGATGGCTATCCCGAAAGCCGCGTTGTGTACCGTGACGGGATGGTGTTTGAATATATCTGCGATGCGGATCAGGACAGAATTGCGGAATTGCGTATATTTTTCAGCGCGGGCATTCCCCTTCGGGCGGAGCAGTTTGTCCCGGCCGAAGCCGGAATGGCGGCTGTTGAGGCATATCAGGGCAGCAGGCTCGCGGTAATTTTTTGGGAACGCTATCCCGCTGTACAGCAGGTTGAAATGGACGGGGCTTTGTATGTTCCCGCGCCCGGCGGCTTTCAGTTTACCCCGCTGCGTTTTATTGAACTTGCCGCGAATGAAACATGGCCGGGCCTGCGCTATCCCCAGCGGGAAGTCTATAGCCCCAGGATAAACCGGCGTTCTCTGGCCGCCGCTTCCATTATGATTCAAAGACCCAGCGAGGAGTTTCAGGGCGTACTGGAAACAATAGAACTCAGGCGGGGCATACCACTGCGCGCAACGGAAACATTTAACGGACGAATTGTGTCAATAACGGAATTTGAGCAGGGCTGGCCGGTGATCCAGCGGCTTGATTTTGATCTCGATTCCCGAATGGAAACACAACGCCATTTTCGCCGTCCATCCGCCGGGGAGGACCCGCTGGATTACAGGCGGTATATAATATCTTCACAAAGTGACTGGGACGGAGACGGTGTTTTTGAATATGAGGAACTGTATCTGGAGGACGGTTCAGTTGTTTATTCATGGGATATGGATGGTGATGGCATCAGGGAATATTCTGAAAGAAGAACAGGAAATAACAGATGAAAAATAAAACAGGGCAGATATTATTGCCCGCGTTGCTGATTTTGTGTCTTGCGGCGCTGGCCTGCCAGACAATGGTAACACAGGAGCAGCGCCTTGCCCCCCGCCGTTCCACCAATACTATCCGTCTGGATGATATCAGGCGTTATGTTACTGAAGACCCTGTTAAGGCAATCGACCGTATCGGCATATACCGGGAGGTCTACCGGATTCCCGCATCCGGGGAAACTGATGAAATAAATGCGGATGCCGAAACCCTGATCGCTCTTGAACAGGAAGCAATTGAAAATCTGCGTAATCTTCAGACACAGGCAATTACCGAAGAACGCTGGGATGACGCGGCATCGTTCAGCCGTTCCCTTGCCAGTCTGGGGGAGCTTGTAGAAAATACCGGTATGGAGCCTGACTTTATTCTTGCCGGGGCGAAAAAGAAACTCGCTGATGGCAATAATCTTGGGGCCTTTCTTGCGGCGGTGCAGACCGATGAATTACAGCCGCTGGCTTTTGACGATGCCCTGCTGTTTCTGGAGCAGGCGGTACAGGTAAAACAGCGCCGGACAGCGGCGTATTTCTACGCTGCTGCGCAGCGAGCGGCCGCGCAGAGCGCTTCACAGGGAAAACCAATTCCGGAGGAACTGCGCGAATATGCCCAGGGTTCTGACAGCGTATCCAATATGATCAGGGGAGTGGTAACGGTTCTGGTTGACCGGGGTATCAGGGTAGAGCGGGGCAGGGGATTTGCCGACCGGGTTTTGGGTTCAGCTTTTTTTGTGGACGCATCGGGTCTGCTCATCACTAACTACCATGTGATCGCCAGCGAAGTTGATCCCAAATATCAGGGTTATTCCCGGATGTATATCCGTTTGGGAGATTCCACCAGTCCCCGTATTCCGGCGCGGGTGATAGGCTGGGACATGGCAATGGACCTTGCGCTGATCAAAACCGAATATACACCCGAATATGTGTTCTCTGTGGTAGACCAGGTGACTCCCCAGATTGGCGATATGGTGCTGGCAATGGGTTCTCCGCTGGGACTGGAAAAGACCGTTACATCAGGAATTGTTTCCGCGCTGGGCCGGCGTTTTTTGCAGATAGGGGATGTAATTCAGATCGATGCCGCGGTTAACGTTGGCAATTCCGGCGGGCCTGTTGTGGACACATCGGGCCGGCTGGTAGGAATTGTTTTTGCGGGCGTTGAATATTATGAAGGGCTTAATTTCGCGGTTCCCGCTGAACGGCTTGCCGCAGCCCTGCCGGCGATGATCGCGGGCGGCAAAGCGCGGCGTCCCTGGCTCGGTCTTAGCCTGAGCGAGACTTCTTCCGGCGCGGAGATCATCTATGCCGCTCCGAATACTCCCGCTTCCGAACACCGTGTTGTCGAGGGCTCTTTTCTCAAAACGATCAATGGCCGGCAGATAAGCGCTCCTCAGGGAGCATTGATCCCCGCGCTGCAGGATACGATCTTTCAGTCCCGGCCCGGAGAGCTTGTCGTGCTGGAAACATCCGGCCCGGATAGCGGCAGCGAAGTAAAGCGCCATGTCATGATGACTTCGCCGCGCCCTGACCTTCCCCTGCTTGAGGCTGCCAGATTAGACAGTCGTGAGCGGCTTGCCGCGCCCCTGTTCGGAATGATCCTCTCTCCCGGTCAGGACAAATCCCCTTCATCCGCCTACATGGTCAGGAGAGTTGTCCGCGGCTCCATTGCCGATGAATCGGGTATCTCCGTTCAGGACCCGGTTTTAATCAGGGGCTTTCGTATTCTGGAGAAGGAAGGATACGCGCTGATGGAGATAAACATTAAAAAGCGCCGTATGGGATATATTGAAACTATCATACAGCTTCCGGCACAGCTTGATTCGCCTGATACGCTGTAGGCCCGTTGTATTCTACATGGCTCTGTGTTACGCTTAACCATGCGTTTAGTGTGCCTTGATCTTGAGGGAGTGCTGGTTCCCGAAATATGGATCGCCTTTTCCGAGGCAACGGGGATTCCCGAATTGCGGCGGACAACCAGAGACGAACCCGATTACAATAAATTGATGCGGTTCCGTCTTGACCTGCTGGAAAAAAACAATTTGAAACTTGCCGATATACAGCGGGTCATCTCTGGCATGGATCCGCTGCCCGGCGCGATTGAATTCACCCGCGCCCTGCGTGAGCGTACCCAGTTGATCGTCCTTTCCGATACCTTTGAACAATTCGCCAAGCCGCTCATGGAGAAACTCTCCTGGCCTACGCTGTTCTGCAACAGCCTGATGATAGGGCTTGACGGCGCGGTTACGGACTACCGGCTGCGGCAGCAAAACGGCAAGCGGGAGGCGGTAAAGGCTTTCAAATCGCTTAATGTGCAGGTCTTTGCCGCCGGGGATTCTTTCAATGATCTTGCGATGATCCGCGAGGCCGATTCAGGCTGCCTGTTTCGTGCGCCTGAATCCATCAGGAAGGACTGCGCGCGCCTTTCAGGAAAGGCGAAAATTTCCTGCGTTGACACATTCGATGAATTGCTTGCAAAAATTGACGGTTTTTTAACCACCGCTTAAAGGTGTCAGTCACCTTTGGCAACTGACACCTTTGGCAGCGTCCTTACTCCACTTTGAATCTTGAAACTTCCTGTATCAACATGTCGATGTTTTCGCGGTTCTTGCCGCTTATCTCGTTAACGCGATGCACTGCCACATTGATCTGCTCTGTTCCACTCGCCATTTCGTTCATGCTGCCTGTGATCTCCTGTGTTACCTTTTCAAGATTTTTGCTCTCCAGTATAACTTCCTTTGAACCTTCGAGCATTTCAGTTGACCCGCCCTTTACCTGCTGGGTGATCTCATTGAGTCGGCCAATCGCTCCAAGTACCTGCTTGCTCCCCTCTCCCTGTTCCTCCATCGCGTTGCGGATGTTTTCTTCCTGTTCCGCCACGGTTTTTACGTCCTTGTCGATAAGTTCGAATTCGGTAAGTACATTTTCCGTAGAACGGGTGATTTTATCAATGGAACCCTTTATTGTTTTGAGAACATTTCCGATAGTTTTGGATTGTTCGCTGGAACTTTCCGCCAATTTGCGAATCTCATCGGCGACAACGGCAAAGCCCTTGCCCGCTTCTCCCGCGTGGGCTGCTTCTATCGCCGCGTTCATCGACAGCAGATTGGTTTGACTTGCGATGTTTTTCATCACCGAGTTGATTTCCATAAGCCCGGCGGAGTCGCTGGATATTTTTTTAATATCTGCGGCCACTTCCTGCAATCCCGTACGTCCTACTTCCGAGGCGGAAGAAAGCTCATGGACGTTTTCAGTGTTTTTAACCAGAGTATTGGTAACTGACTGGATATTGGCGATCATTTCCTCAATAGCCGATGATGACTGCGACACACTGTTAGTCTGGTTGTCAACATGATCATTTAGTCTGTCAATGTTAACTGTCATCTGCTCCATTGTAGCGTTGGTCTGGGTAACGCTGGCGCTCTGATTTATTATGCGGCCTTTGATACTCTGGATGTTAGCGGTAATCTGATTGACCGCCGCGGCAGTCTCGGTCATATTGCTGGAAAGCTCGGTGCCGGTATCGAACAGTATTGTCGTCTGCTTTTTAATCGTTATAATCAGGTTTTTGATTTTTTCCAGAGTCTGGTTGAAATAATGTGACAACTCGGTTATTTCATTCCTGCCAATTTCGGAAATGACTCTGGTCAAATCTCCCTCGCCTTCGGCAATATCCTTAAGGGTTGCGGTTACATTGATAATGGGTTTGGTTATTGAGCGGGACAAAAATACCGATGCCACAGCCATTGCCGCAAGCATTCCGAGACTGATTAAAATGGTAAGTTTTATCATCTGGTACACCGGCGCCAAAACGGTCTCGGTCATAATTCCTATCGCATAGCTCCAGGGGCTGGTGGTTTCTCCCATTGCTATGGGAACGGCAAAAATTTCCAAATGGGCATTGATTCCGGCTATATAATTTGAAAAAGAAAATTCCTTGCCGTCATGGATGGCGCTTACAAATTCGTTCATATACGGCCCGGTCATGTCCTGTTCGCTCTGCCGCATATCGTTCCCGACACGGCTGGGGTCGAAATGGGCGGCTATGGTGCCGTTATTGCTGAATACCGCCGTTACCGCGTCGGCATAGATTTTATCTGTTTGGGAAATCGTCTGAATTTCGTCCAGACTAATATCCAGGCCTACAACCCCCACCAGTCTGCCGTTATTGCGTATAGGGCTGGCGACTGTGGTCATCATCCTCTTGGTTCCGCCCACGTCATAGAGAAAAGGATCCATAATCGTCGTGGCGTTGTTTCTTTTGGGTACTTGGTAGTAACTCCCTTCCGGACCGTCAAAATCATCCAGCGCGTACATTTTGAGGCTTCCATCTTCCCAGTAATAGTAAGGGGCAAAACGCCCTTCGGGTGTGGCTCCCCTGAATCCAATATACTGTTGATCATTCCCTTCCAGAACATCCGGCTCCAGAATACACCAGAGGCCGATAATTTCCGGGTTTTCCTTTGCCACGCCTTCCAGTATAAGATTGAGCATATTTCGCCGGTTCGAAAGTATCATATGCTGGTACTGCTCCATGACCTGCGCAAGAGTTTCCGCCGTGTAATAGTATGTTTCAAAAAAAGCCTGTATTTCATTGGCGGCTTCTCTGGCGGAACTGGCGGCGTGATCATACGCCAGGTGGGAGATATTGGCTTTTGACTGTATAAGAAGCGTTATGCCAACCGAACCTATGCTGACTACACTAAGGAGTATCATGATTACCGTAAGTTTTAAACCGATTTTCATTTTATACCTCTCTATTCATATAAAATAAGAATAAAATAAGAATTTGCGAAGTTATTTTTCAGGAAAAATCGAATTTATTAAAGTAACTTATTACTTGAATTTGCCGCTGGATAGAGTTATTTTATATATAGGGGAATAAGAGGTAATCCAAAAGGTGCTTGAACTGTTTGGCTTACTTGATTATCCGGCGTAATGTATTGTCATTGTGCCGCCAGTCCTTGCCGGTTTTTACCCGCAGATCGAGTTCTATTTTCCAGTCAAAAATTTCGCGCAGGTCTTTCAGGGCGGCAAGACGGATCGCTTTGATCATTTCGCCGCCCTTGCCGACTACCATGCCTTTTTGGGATTCACGCTCAACAACGATAAAAGCCCGTACCCAGAGTTTTGGCTGTCGGGAGCTACTGTGTTCCTCAACTGCGGTGAATTCGCTGTCAGCTACTTCAACGTACAGGGCATGGGGCAGTTCCTGCCGCAGACGCTTGATCGCCTGTTCGCGGATTATTTCGGTAATGCGGAATTCAACTTCCTGATCAGTGTAGTATTCTTCGCCATAGAACGGATCGCCTTCGGGGGCCAGCGCGTATAAGGCGGCAAGCAGCGCTTCAATGCCTTCGTTGTTCTTGGCGGAAATCTGAAAACAGCGATCATCGCCAATGCCGGGGAGCTGCTGCCCGATAAATTCCCGAAGGCCCGCATAATCCGCGCCCTTCATGTCCATTTTATTGACAGCGGCGATGGTTTTTTCCGCATGGGGGACAAGGAGCGCCGCGACTTCCGCTTCTTCCGGCCCCGGAGCGCGGGAAGCGTCCAGCACATAGAGAATAATATCCGACTCGTCAACAGCCCTGCCGGATACTTCCATCAGTTTTTTATTGAATTTTTTTTCAGAATGATGGCGGCCCGGAGTATCCACAAAGACAAGCTGACCCTGTTCGCGGTTGACAATGCCCCGGATGGCGTTCCGCGTGGTCTGGGGCACGGCGCTGACAATGGCGACTTTTTCTCCGCAGATGTGGTTTACCAGCGTTGATTTGCCAACCGAGGGGCGGCCAACAACCGCCACAAACGCCGCTTTTTTGTGTCTGCCTTCAATCATGTGTGGTCAATGCCCGCCGCGCTGCCGCGAAGTTTGATCACCGGCCTGAATATATACCGTGGTATTGGACGGCACTGATTCGGTGATCCATACATTGCCGCCAATGACACTGCCCCTGCCAATGATCGTTTCGCCGCCCAAAATCGTGGCATTGGAATAGATTGTAACATCGTCTTCAATGGTGGGGTGGCGCTTGCGGTTGCCTTCTTCTTTTTTGACCGAGAGCGCTCCCAGTGTAACGCCCTGATAGAGTTTGACATTTTTGCCGATGATCGTTGTTTCGCCGATGACCACGCCTGTTCCGTGATCGATAAAAAATGATTCGCCGATTTCCGCGCCGGGGTGTATGTCGATTCCGGTCTGCCCGTGAACCATGTCGCTCATCATGCGGGGGATAAGGGGAACCTGGGCCTTCCAGAAAAAATGGGCCAGCCGGTACACGGTGATCGCCCGAAAGCCGGGATAGGCAAGGATCACTTCTTCAACGCTTTTGGCAGCGGGGTCACCCCGGAAATTGGCCTGCATATCCAGTGACAGGGCATGGCGGATCGCCGGAAGTTCCTCGAAAAAACTTCCCACAATGAGTTCCGCGGCAGCATGGCAGCCGTCATGCCCGCAGCTTAAAGAGCCTGTGCGAACGGAAAAGGCAAGACTTTTTTCCACTTCGCGGATCATTTCCCGCGCCAGATGATTCACTTTTTCCGCGGTGATCAGCCGCAGGTTATTGTGATCAAGGCCCTGATTCTCCCGAAATCCCGGGAAAATAAGTTCATCCAGTCCGTGTAGAATATGTTCGATACTTACCCTGCCGGGAAGGTTTGCGCCGCCCGAATGGTTTACCATACCGTAGCTGCCATAATTCTCCAAAAGGGAATCAATGCTTTTGTTGAGTCTGTTCACATTGTCAGTGTATCAATAAGCGAATGACGGGTCAAGTTTGTAAATCAGGCAACGGCATTTTCTTGACAAAGTACTCCGGGCAGGATACAATAAAAAAATGAGAATAAACTGTAAATTATTAGTATGGATTATTTTGTTTTTGGCTGTTTTGAATACTTGTAAATCAAATAAAATAGAAGCTCAAGAAACATTCGATAATAGAATTGTTATAAATTACAGGCATAGTATGAGAATACCTCATAATCAAATTATATGTACACTAATCAAGACATATTATGGAGAATATATAATGCGTATTGAAACAATTGCCATGACCTATCATGAACAAAATTGGAATATGGAAGACGAAAATACACGAAGATATGTAGAAAGCGATGGATATATTAATAGTCAAATTCAATTAAGAAACAGAATGGAGGAATTTGCAAAAGATAATATAAATATGATAATTGATATAGATAAAGATTTTTTTGAAAATATTTCTAAAGAAATATGGAACATTGATTTATTGAAAATAGTTCAGGAAAATAATAATTCCAGTGGCAGAGACGGATATTCTGTAACCATTGAATATGGTTCATTTCAATATTTTATGTCAATAAATGTATGGAATCCAGGAAATACAAAAGGAGAAGTAGAGCGGATTAATGCAATTGTTTTAGAAGTGTTTAGAAGGGCCAATGTAGATCAATGGTATAATTAATACCAAAAAACCATGCCTCGTCTGACAGGATGGTATACGCGCCTCCCGGCGTGACTGGGGCTCCTGGTAACGCTTTTCAAGGCATAATATGGCCAGATCAGGAAGCAGGAGGGTCTGGCAATGCCGTTTGGGGGGGGGGGGCGATGTTATGGATTACCCCAAAACCAATAAATATTTTGGAAAAAACACTTGATCGGAAGGTTTTTTCTGTTATAAAATATGCTTATGCGGGGAATAAATGGATTTTATTGAATTAGGTTATGACTATTTAATAGATGTCCCGGAAATAGATAATCAGCATAAAGAGTTAGCGAAACGATTGAATAATTCAATAAAACATTGTACCGGTAAAAAAAAGGATGAAGAAAGATTTTATTATGAAAACATGGGAAAATCAATTGGTTTTCTGAGAGATCATTTTGAGCTGGAAGAAAAAATATTAAGCAAGACAAAATATGAAAATACTGAAAAACATAAATTAGCCCATAAGAAAATATTGGATAAAATAATAAAAATGAATGATGATATTGAAAAGAAAAAAAATGAATTGGATTTATTTTATGTAACGGCATTTATAAGAGAAGCGGTTATGAAACATATAAAAACATATGATATAGTTGCAAAAAAATATTTTATAGAAGGAAATAAATTATGATAAATAAAATGAAGTACGCCCCACTACGCATTTAACAGGATTGTATTCATCTGCTGCTACCAAGAATGTTGCCTGCCCTGCGCGTCACGGAATACCAGATTGTCCTCGTCATCGCGCAAGGGGTCGTTATTCTCTGTGCCGCGTCTTCGTGTGATGTAATTAAAGGCGCTTTCCGCCGCCGCTTCCGGTGCGACTTTTCCATCCAGAGGATCAAAGGCGCGAAAGGTATATCCCTTTGGGGCGAGTTTGTTACGTGTCATCTGCATGAACTGGTGCAGAGCGGCCTTGCTCATATTGTAGCCAAAGTGACTGGCGCGCTGCGTTTCGTTAATCGATGCCTCTGCGCGGGTCAGGTAGAACAGACGCTTGCCCTCGCCCTCGTCCAAAAGCGGCAGAAAGGCTTCCAGTACAGCCATAGAGCGCAGCACATTGTGGCGGTAGACTTGCTCTATTACAGCGCCGTCTATGCCGTCTCTCACGGTGAAAGTATCTTTGGGGTGCTGAACATCGGTGGTGTCAATCAGAAAATCCAGTTTACCGGCCTGAGTCTTGAGCGCCGCCGCCGCTTCGTATGGATCAATAGGCAAAATCGTAACATTTTCCACTGACTCATCGCTCATGGCAAATACGCGAAATCCTTCGCGGGCAAATGCCGCTGCCAGTTTTTTATCAAAGATTTTATCTAAACAGGTAACAAGGACAATATCTTTCATACTACCGCCTTAATATGTCCATTCATAGCCATTGTAGTCCACCATTACAAGCCGGTGTTCATCGCGTAACGGCGTTTCAAAATACCGTGCCGCAATATCGCCGGTATAATCAGGATCATACAGCGCCTCTGTGGAAAGGGAGCCGTCCGGCATTCGGCGTTTCATCCAGCCGGGATGAAACAAACGGAAGGTGTAGCCCTGAGCGTATAACTGGTTGTGCAATAAGCGCACACCCATGTTAAGCGATGCCTTGCTCATGGGATACGGGTATGAACTGTCACCACGGTGCTTCATCAGCACAATACACGATACTTCGCTTGATACAAAGCACAGCCGCTTTAACATACCGCGATCCAGAAGCGGCAAAAGACTCTCTGCCAGACGAACCGGCCCCAGCGCGTTAACGCGGAATGAGTTCCACACTTCCTCCAGTTTCATGGGAGCTTCATATAAATTACACTGTACCTGACCCATTAACGCCGCATTGGAAATGAGCATATCAAGTGAATCTGTTACCTTGAGCAATTCATTTTGAGCGCCGGCTATGCTGTCAGGGCTGCCCATGTCCAGCTTGATAATATGCAGATTGGGGTTCTGTTCACGAACTTCTTCCAGCAGGCAATAATCGTCCAGATACTTGCCCGCGAATACAAGCCACCCCCGTTTCAGATATTCCCTGCACAGCGAAAGCCCCAAACCCCTGTCCGCGCCGGTAATGATAACACTTGGCATAATATGTATTATAGCATAGTTTATATTTTTTATCGAAGAGTCCGCAGCAGCGCGCGCAGTTCGGGGTTTGCCGCTATTTCAGGCCGGGCCTGACTGCCTTTTTCAGCCTGAAATATGATCTCATCCCCAGGTTCAATGCGGTCAAAGAAACCGTTTCTCGCGAGACTGCCTGCGGCAACTTCTTCATCAGCGCTTTCAATGGTTATTCTTCCCACAAGGTCATCCGCTGTGTAGATGAGGCCGATGCCCTCGCTGGCGATCTGGGGGCGGCCTTTTTTTACGACATCATACACCGCGCCATTTGTTACACCATCCGCGCGGCCTTTGTCGATAAGCCCCTGCGCCTGATGACGCATGAGCAATTTGGCCCGGAAAGGAAGGGAAGCGGCAAGCTGATCCGCAATGCCGCGGCTGGCGTTGCGCAGACGATCCGGACCGGTGCGGTAGGTGTAAAAAGTCCCCGCCGGCGCGCCGGTTCTTGCCACAAAGAGTTCAGCCTTGAGGGAAATATCCCGCTCGTTTTCCATTGTTGAAATAATCATGAAATAATCCGCGCCTGCTTCACGGGCCTGCCTGAATGCCGGTGAAAACGAAGATTGCCGCAGTTCCAGATTCAGCGGAGAGATGTTCCGGTCATGAATCAACAGTTCCCTGATGTATGCGGACGCGACTGCTCCGGCATCAACATGATAAAAACTGGACTGCCCCTGAATTGAAAACACGGCGATTTTCCAGTGCCGTTCCGTGAGTTCCATAGGGTTCACCTGCCAGCGCCGGAACAGCGCGGCGGAAAGCAGGGAACTGTATGTTTCTACCGCGTCATTGAGGCTGCGGTCGGCGATTCCCTGATCCTGCAAAAAGCGGAGTTCTTCAAGGTAGCGGGCCGGATAGCCCTGCAAGCGGAGCAGTTCCGCGTATTCCCGTCTGTCGCGGGCGTAAGGGTTAAGGCGCAGGCCGCGGCGGTATTCAAACACAGCCTGTTCGCTCATGTTTCGTGAACGGAAATCCCGCGCTCTTTCAAAATGCCATGAAGCCCAGCGGCTGCGCCGGGGGTCTTCAAGACTGGTAACGGCAATGAGGGAATCTTCCAGCACAGTGCGGATAAATTCGTCATTGGCGTTAACCGCAATAGCATTGGAAAAAATCGTGAGCGCATCGGCGCTGCGGTTCATGCGCATATAGGCAAGGCCCTTGAGATACCATGCGCTCATGTCATCACGATTGGCGGCAATGGCTTCATCGGCAAGCCGCGCCGCCTCTTCGTACTGCCCGCTGCGGTAGCGGAGGTTTGCCAGAAGCGAGCGGGCCGGGCCGTAACCGGGCCTGAGGGAAAGGGTCTGCTCCGCATAGCGGACAGCCTGGGGAATGCGGTCTGCCTGGGCGTTGACATAGGCGGCGTAATAAAACACCCGGTAGTCATCGGGGTGCTGGGCCAAAGCCCGGTCAATGGAGGAAAGGGCTGTTGCCGTATCGCCCAGAGAACCGGAAACCAGCGCCAGCGAAAGAAGCAGCCGCCGATCATCGGGGTAGCGGCGTTCCGCTTCACGGTAGCGGGACAGGGCCTCGGTTGATCTGCCCCGCGCGATGTCAAGCTGGCCCGCAGCGAATGTCGCCTCACGGTTATATGGTTCCCGGCCAAGTATTTCCCCAATCAGCACGGCGGCGGCATCAAGCTGGCCCAGCGCAATGAGGGTATAGGCCTCAAGGTTCGCCACTGCCATATTGGTCCGCGCCAGAGCGCGGGCCTTGCGCGCCCAGACAAGGGCTTCGTCAAATTCACCTAACTCATAATAACATTCGGCGAGCGCGGCGGTTCCTTCGGCATGGGCCGGATTGAACCGCAGACATTCGATAAGGGCTTCCGCTGCGGTGTACCAGTCTTCAAGGGCCATGAAATGCCTGCCCCGCTCATAGTACACGGCAGCTTCAGCGGCCCCGGCTGCCCCTCCGGTAAGGCCGGTATTTCCCCCCGCGCCGTTTTGCGCTTCAAGCTGCGGCGGAAAGAATGACAACGCGCAGAACAGCAGGAAAACTGAACCTGTTGCGAAGAAATGCGCCCGCCGGGGCCTGTTACCCATTTATTGTTCTCCCTTATGCGCCGCTATCTTCACCGATTTGATCTTGTGCCCGTCCATTTCCTGAATGACAAAATCGATGTCCTGCCATGCGGTCTTTTCATATTTTACGGGTATCTTGCCGAACAGGTCAAATACAAAACCGCCCAGCGTGTCAAAGTCTTCGACAGGAAGCTCAAGTCCGGTTTCTTCGGCAAGGTCTGTCAGGTTAACGCGGGCGTTGCAGAGCCACAGGCCATCTTCCAGTTTTATCACATCTTCGGTCTCATGATCGAACTCGTCCTGAATGTCGCCGACTATTTCCTCTATTATATCTTCCATGCAGATGATGCCGGAAACGCCGCCGTATTCGTCCACTACCACGGCGATATGCACCCGCTTGCGGCGGAGTTCCGCCAGCAATTCATCAATATGTTTTGACTCAGGGACAAAAAACGGTTTACGAACCAGAGCCTTTACATCAAACGGCGTGTCGTGTACCAGCGCTTTCAGTACATCCTTGACATGGAGAACCCCGATCACTTTATCAATGGTGTCCTCATATACGGGGAAGCGGGAATGTTCGCTGTCGGCAATGCGGGAGATCAATTCTTCTTTGGATGAATCTGCGGAAAGGAACACCGTGTCGGTACGGGGAACCATTACTTCCCTGACAGTCGTGCCGGAAAGCTCCACCACGCTGCGGATCATCTCCTGTTGATCTTCTTCGAGGTCTTTTATCGCTTTTGAATTTTTGAGAATTCCTGAAAGAGGGGTTTTCATGGAAGAATACGCTCCGTCTTTAATTTTTCCAAAATATGCTCCTGTAACGTAATCATCGGCTCTGAATCATCGTTGGTCTTGTGATCCATACCGTCTAAATGCAGAATACCATGAATCAGGAGGCGGCGTAACTCCTCATCCTCCGGCGTTTCGAAATAGCGGGCGTTCTCCTTCAGGGTGTCAAGGGAAATAACAATGTCTCCCGGCAAATAGCGCGTGCTGCCATCCTTGCCGGTGTCATATGCGCCCAGTTCAAAAGAAAGCACATCAGTGGATTCCGGTTTGTCCCGGTATTGGGCGTTGAGGGAGAGGATCGTTTGATCGCCGCAGAGCAGCACTGACAGATCCCAGTTGTCCCGTCCGATTTCCGCCAGAACTTTAAGCGCGAAATTGTTCAGAGCATCGCTCCATTCGGGGAGTGGGACTTCTTCGGCCCGTGCCGCGACCCGGTTCATTGGGATTCTTCCTTTTCTTCTTCTTTTTGATTGGGATATTCGATTCGGGAATGATAGTAGCCTGCCAGCACTTTCACAAAGGCGTTTTTAATCGTTTCAAGATCGCGGAAGCTCAGTTCCGATTCGGCAAGCTGCCCCTGTTCCATTCTGGCGGCAAAAAGCTGCTGAATAAATTTTTCAATCTTTGCCGCGGTCGGCTTGCTCAAAGTTCGCACTGCGGCCTCGGTAACATCGGCGAGCATCACTACCGCCGATTCTTTGGAACGCGGCGGTACGCCGGGATAGGCGAAATCCTCTGAACTGACCTGCTCCTCCTGCTGGGTTGCTTTATTGTAAAACCAGGAGATCAGGGAGTTGCCGTGATGTTCGCTGATAATGTGGATCACATCGTTGGGCAGGCCGAGGCTGCGCGCTTTTTCAACGCCGAGTTTTACATGGCTGCGGATCACCGTAGCGGAGAGCCTCGGCGCGATGTCATCGTGCCTGTTGTAGTCGGTTTGATTCTCCACAAAGTAGCTGGGGTTATCCATTTTGCCGATGTCGTGATAGTATGCGCCGACCCGCGCAAGCAGGGCATTTGCCCCGATGTCCTGGCAGGCTTGTTCGGCAAGATTCGCCACCATGATCGAATGGCTGTAAGTTCCCGGCGCGGCGGTAAAGAGCTTGCGCAAAATGGGAGCGTTAAGGTCCGAAAGTTCAATGAGCCGGAAGGGTGTTACCGCATTCAGTGCGTGTTCCAGCGGCGGCAGGAAACCGAGTAACAACATTCCCGAAATAATTCCGTTCAGCGCCGCCCAGAACAGCATCGCCGGATATTCGCCAAGACCCGCGCGGCGCATGAGCAAAATCAGCACTACCGCGCAGCAGTTTGCCGCGGCGATAATAAGACCGGCCCTGAACAGCGCCATCCGCTTTTCAGCGTCCTTGAGCGCCAGTGAAGCGGCCACCCCCGAAGCAAGGGCAAACACATACGAGACCGTGTCAAAGGAACCGGAAAGATATGCCCCCAGCGGAAAGATCAGCGCCATTGAAAGGGCCAGCCGGAGTCCCATAAAAACAGCGGGGATCATTACAATTAACGCGGTCGGGAACAGTACGGATACCAGAAGTCCTTCCATTCCGGGCGAGATTCTTTTCATCATCGCCGCGCCGATAAGGTACAGACAGAACAATGCTGCAAGCAGATAGTTCTCGCCGGCGCTGAGTTCCCTTCCCAGCACAAAGCGGCTTTTGAACAGCACGAAATACAGATATATAAAGATGATGAGCAGCACCAGACTGATAATGCCCCGAATGTCCCTTTTTGAAGTGGACAAATTCAGGGCGTACAATCCCCTCATATCATTTTCGGTAATGACAAAACCCTTTCTGATGATATGTTCGCCTTCGTTAATATACCTGATAACCGGAGTAACCCGTTCCATCGTATCGGCTATTCGGCGGCGGGATTCTTCCGGTGAGAAAAACACATTCCCTCTGAGAAAGGGATGCAGCATGGCAGGGGCTATCGCCTTAAATGATAATGGAAGCTCGGTATTTTCTATGATCTGCTCAAGGACAACATCCGCATTATAGGGGGTGATGATGCTGTTATACGATACCTGCCTCTGTTCCATGCGGACATCAGTTATAAACAAAAACTCCGCCACATCGGGGTTATACTGCCGCAGCTGCGCTTCGTCTATTATAAAGATGCCCTCTGTTAGAATGATTTCCAGCGCCTCAAGACCGTATTCCCTGAAATTGTCCTTGTCAGCGGCGGCAAACCACGCGGCAATGTTATCATTGGAAAAATAATTTGGGAATTCAGCCTGAATCCTCCGCCGGAATGTTTCGCCTGACGCGCCTTCCTTCACCATCTCCCCGGCAAACACGGCAAAGTCATTCCATGAATTGCGGATATCCGCGCTGATACCGGCGGAATACCGGAACACCGCAGGCACAAGCTGCTCCTGCGCCTGGGCGCGAATACGGGTCGCTTCCTCATCAATATATGATGTGGAGTGTTCGGCGATAAAATCCCGGTCCGCTACCCTTCCCACTTCAAAATCCTGAATGCTTCTTACACCGCTGCCCTGCCCGGCGGTATTAACGGTAAGGACAATCAGGGAAACAAGAAATGAGCCAAGACAGGCCAGCGCCGGACCGCGGCGAAAATGCGCGGGATCAAAAATTCTATGCCAGAGAAATTTTATATAGGTGGAAAAGCGGTTAGCCTTCTTTTTCATTGTATGCCTGTATGATTTTTTTAATGAGGGGATTGCGCACTACATCGGCGGTATGGAGGAAGGAAAAATGAATTCCCTCAATATTTTTGAGAATTTCCACGGCGTGTAAAAGCCCGGAATCCGTCCGGCGGGGCAGATCGATCTGGGTAGCGTCTCCTGTGATCACCGCCCGCGCTTCCCTGCCAATTCTGGTCAGGAACATTTTCATCTGCTCTTTGGTGGTGTTTTGCGCCTCGTCCAGAATCACCGCGCAGTCGTTGAGGCTTCGTCCCCGCATATAGGCCAGAGGCGCGATTTCAATGGCCCTTGTTTCTTCCATCCGGTGAATTATATCGTAGGGAATGAGGGATTCCATGGCATCGTACAGGGGCCGCAAATAGGGATTTATTTTCTGGGTAAGATCACCGGGGAGGAAGCCGAGGTTTTCGCCCGCTTCCACTACCGGACGGGTCAGCACGAGTTTGCGCACTTTTTTTGAAAGAACCAGCCGCAGGGCCTCGGCGATAGCGAGGTAGGTTTTGCCGGTTCCGGCAGGGCCAACGCAAAAGGCGATGTCGCAGGAACGCATTCCCTGAATATAGGCCGCCTGATTTTTGCCACGGGGGTAGACCCGGTGAAACCCCTGGGGAATTTGTATCATCGCGTCCCGGAACGGATCGCTTTCTCCGGAGAGCGCGTTTTCCCCTGAAAGCGGTGCATCCGGCTGAAGCTGTGCGCCTTCTGTTTCGCCGGAGACCAGGGTTCCGGCCAGCGCTTCGACATACTCAGTGGAAGGGCTTTCCCCTTCCCGAACTGCGGCGACAAGAGTGTCCATCATTGTCTTGAAATGCCGGATTCCGGCCTCATCAGCTCCCTCAAAACGGATTTCATTTCCCCGCGCGGCAATGCGTCCCCCCAGAGAGCCTTCCATGACCTTCAAATTCCCGTCATTGGCTCCACACACCCCCGATAACATATCAGTGCTGTCAAGTACAATAGTTATACCGTCGTCCATTAAACCTCTAGGCTGAGTCTATGCCCTCATTGGAAACTCGTCAAGGGCGTTGCCAATACCTGCCATACGGAGTACAATATGCCCATGGTTCAAGATGAGACTTGGTTCCAGTGCGACGACGGAACTAAACTGTTTTTGCGCCGCTGGTCTTCCGTTTCAGGGGGTGAAGGGAGCGTAGCGGCGCTGCATATTGTACACGGAATGGCTGAACACGCGGGCCGCTATGCGCGGCTGGCGGAGAAATTGACCGCAGCGGGAGTTGAAGTCTGGGCTGCGGATCAGCGGGGCCATGGCAAAACCGCTGATTTAAGCGTAAACAAGCCCGGATTGGGGGGAATTTTGGGCCACTGCGCTGACAAAGACGGCTTTGGGCGGGTTACCGCTGATGTTCACCTTATAAATCAGGAAATTCGCAAGAGCCGCCCCAATATTCCCCTGTTTATGCTGGGCCATTCATGGGGTTCTTTTATCACGCAGAACTATATCGAAACATACGAAGGGAACGGCATTGACGGTTGTATACTGTCAGGTACACGGGGGCCGGGCGGCTTTCAGGTGCGGGCCGGCGTTCCCTTGATGAGTGTCATGGCGGCGATTCTCGGCCCGCGCAAAGGTTCGCCCGCTGCCCGCGCCGTGGCGGACGGCCCCTACAATAAAGCTTTCCGGCCCAACCGCACACCTTTTGACTGGATTTCCCGTGATGAGGCGGAAGTAGATGTCTATGTTAATGATCCGCTGAGCGGCAAGCTCTGTTCCGTTGGTTTTTACCGTGATCTTGCCAAAGGTTTGTTCCGAATTCACCGGACCGGGGCTTTTGCCCGCATCCGCCGGGACCTTCCCATATATATTTTTTCCGGCAGCGCTGATCCCGTGGGGGAAATGGGGGCCAGCCCCACCGCGCTGGTCAATGTCTACCGCTCGCTGGGCATCACGGATTTGGAATTCGTCCTGTATCCCGATGCCCGCCACGAGACCCTGAACGAAACCAACCGTGAAGAAGTGGCGGAAAACCTGCTCTCATGGATACGCCGCCACTGTGATACCGGGAAACAGGCCCCGGCAACAGCCGGAGCTGCGACTGTAAAGGATTAGGCCGCGGGTGCGTTACCGATACTCAACTGAAGCAAATGGCAAACCGGTAAAAAAGGCAGTTGTCTATACCCGTGATGAACACGGAATCAATTTTGCCCATGTTGATTCCGAGGCGGTAAACATTGTCCGGCGGCTGAAAGACGCGGGCCATGAAACCTATATTGTCGGCGGCGCGGTGCGTGATCTCATCCTGGGCAAAAAACCCAAGGACTTTGACATTGTAAGCGATGCCAGTCCAGCCCGTATCAAAAAAATATTCCGCAACTCCCGAATCATCGGCAGGCGGTTCAGGTTGGTTCACGTATACTTCGGGCAGCGTATTTTTGAGGTTTCAACCTTCCGTTCCCTGCGGGACGGCCTGACCAGTAACACCTTTGGAACTATTGAAGAAGATGTACTCCGCCGGGATTTTACCATAAACGCTTTGTTTTACGATCCCGGCCAGCAGATAGTGGTGGATTATATTGACGGGATGAAAGACATTCGTGGCCGACAGGTCAGGCCGATCATTTCTCTTGCGACTATCTTCACCGATGATCCGGTGCGGATGATCCGTGCGGTCAAATACGGCGCTGCCACGGGTTTCAGCCTGCCCCTGCCCCTCAAATGGAAGATCAGGAAACAACTGCCACTGCTCGCATCGGTTTCCTCCTCGCGGCTGACCGAGGAGATTTTCAAGATCATCCATTCACCGCAGGCCGGGCGCATTGTGGAGGCGTTAGACGACATGGGACTGTATGCGTATCTCCAGCCAAAAGCCGCGGAGTTGATGAAGGGAAACGCCGGTTTTCGCAGCCGCTATTTGCGGAGCATGGCCGCCTTGAATCAGGAAGGGTTCACGGATTTACCCGGCGAAGTGCTGGGCGCGTTGATCAATGATCACCTTGAGGACACCATTGACTGGGAGCGGGGCATTGCCGAAAACTACAAGGACGCTTTTCTGTCAGCCCGCAGTTTTGTGCTGCCCATGAATCCACCCCGCTTTGAGCTGGATCACGCGGTGCGGCGCTTCTTTGCCGCCCACGGAGTTGTCATAAAAAAATCCCATTTAATGGAGCGGGCCAAACCCCCGGCGCGGGAAAGCGCCGAAGTCCGCCCCAGCGAGCCCGCCCCCCGCAAACGCCGCAAACGGCGAAGCAGAAAACCTGCTGCCCCGCAAACGCCGGAATGAAATTTCCGAGCACTCAATATTCCCCAATTACCCCGGTGAATATATTTTCTTTTGTAATATATCTGTCATAAATATAAAACAAAATATTTATCAACAGCATCGCCGCAAATCCCGCTACTCCGGTTGTTCCATTTGTCAGATCATTGCCGCCAACAAGGTATAAAATGCCAAGACCGGCAATGGCATTAAAACTTCCGTGAAAAATCGCCGCGGTAATTACCGACTTCGATTTGAGTACAATGTATATCATTACCGGCGTAAGTAATATGCACAGAATTATCATCATCCCTACGCCTATAACCGGATGCTGCGGATAATTATGCCCGATAAGCATAAGCGGAAAATGCCATAAACCCCACACGCTGCCAATAATCAGGGAAGCGGGCAATATTTTTTTGCCCTGCAAGGATCTCAGCAAATAGCCGCGCCAACCGAGTTCTTCGCCAAACGCGAAAACAGCGTTTATGGTATAGGCGGCGATGAATGCCTGTACCAGTTGTATGAGCAGAAAAACTACAGGCGGAAATCGAAAGAGTTTTTCCTCAATAGCCTCTACTTGCTCGGCAGGTACATTGGCAGATACAAGAGAAAGTAATCCTTCATAATTAGCTGAAAATGAAACATTGGGGAACAGCAGGCTTATTCCCAATGCCATACCCGCGCAAACTATAGGCACGATCCCCGCCACAAGGAACCACCGGTTTAACCGGAAGGATATATTTAAATTGCGAAACGGTTTTTCTTGGTGAATTTTTTGAAGAATTATTGCGCAAGTAGCAGGCAGTAGCATATAAGCCATAGCAAAAGCTGTGTATACCAATCCCTTCGCCTCGCGCATGCCAAGCAGAATAACCAGCCCGGCTGCCGCCCAGCTTACCAAACATGTTAAAACGATAAATTGAATTGATTTTGGAATCTGTTTCATAAGTACCTCCATTGGATCACCACTTCCTGGGCAGATCATTACAAAC
>JAIRUN010000027.1 GCA_031254365.1 Treponema sp.
TATTTGGTATAGGTCTCAAGGGGAAGGCCGGTGTCTTTGGCCATATCCATGATGCTGATTTCCAGCACTTCCCGCAATTCTTTAATACGTCCGGGAATCTGGGCGGGATTTTCATTCATGCTCTGTCCTCACAAAAATGGTTTTGTTCATTCTTTTAGTTTCTCCGTTATATATACAATGGACGATGCTATACCGCGGATGCTTTTATCATCTTCGTCCTGAATATGTTCCTTGAGCGAAGTCAGCAGTTCATCCAGCAACTCCGCATTGGCTGTATGCCAGCAGGTGATCATCATACCGGCAACGCGGCCTTTTGCGCCTTTTTCTTTTGCAAGCCTTTCGTATTTAAGAGCTTCATCCAGCAGAAATTGCGTCTGCTTTAATTCCCGCCATGCCGCCGGTATCACGGTAAAACCTTTTTCCACAAATACCCCGATGCCCGGAAAGCCCTTTTCGTTCATTTCATAATGCCAATCGGCGAGCAGAATGTCATTGGGAATTTTATCAACAGCCTGCCAGGTTCCAAAAGTATCGCCTTCCCATGCGTGATAACCGCACACTTCTGCATGGTTCAAGCGGTCGGCCCACATCATCATCTGCCAGCCTTTTTCTGTAACAATATGGTCATGTAAAATGTTTACCGTTCGTGCGAACAGTTCGGCCCGGTTCTTACCCTTGCAGCGCGGACAGTTTTCATTCGCAAGCGAAAACACCTCGTCCATCCCAACATGCAGGCAGTCCGTTTCAAAATCCGTCATGATCTCATCTATCATCGGGAATACATACTTGTATACATCATCATTGGATGCACACCAGCTATGACAGTAGAATACCAAATCTGGCGTATTTTCGGCATCGCCATCCTCCGGCATATCCGGCGTTTCATCAAATTCCGGATGGGCTTTCAGCAGTGTATTTTTCTGGAAACGCCAGCCCTGATGCCCCAGACACATAAACAACGGTACAATACGAATGCCTGTTTCCTTTGCGGCTGCGGCTACTTTTTGCGCGTCCGTCCGTCCGAAAGTACCGTTGGCCAGTTCCGGAAAACATTTAAAATCATAACCGGGATTAAATTCAATAATGAGGGTGTTTACGCCCAACGGAGCCAAACCCTCCTTCATGTATTGAATCAGTTTGCCGGTAACTTCCGATAAATCTACCCGCAGATGGACGGCCCTGATTGTTTGGTCATTTTTATTCATTGATGAATTATAGACTATTTCCAGGAATATTTATAGAGTACACATCAGCGGCATTGAGATTTTTATGCATGCAATGTATAGATATGTTTTGGAGATAACATCTCCCCAAGGAGTTCCGGCAAAGGTTTTATCGCATCGCTGGCTCCGGCTCCGGACAGGCTGTATGCCGCTATTGCGCCGGCGATGTGCATGGATTTTTCCATGTTCCAGCCCTGATATGCCCCGTACAAAATGCCGGACGCGAAGGCATCGCCCGCGCCCACGGATGACTTTATAAAGCCCGGCGGTAATTTCCATGAAGGTTTTTGAATATATTCGCCGCCGCGTTCCATGCCGCAGGATAATTCCGGGCTATGCAGGATAACCCATTTCCCGATACCCATGTCCAATAATGTGCGGCAGACTTTGGGTAAATTATCCGCAAGAAGATTATCAGCGCTGTCGCGTAACAGGATACCAGTTGCGCGTGACGCTTCG
Organism: Treponema sp.; assembly: GCA_031254365.1. Classification (GTDB taxonomy): domain Bacteria; phylum Spirochaetota; class Spirochaetia; order Treponematales; family Breznakiellaceae; genus WQXQ01. The sequence goes on from JAIRUN010000027.1 coordinate 1,683, forward strand.
AGTTCGTTGATAGTACAGTAATCCGCGTATTGAAGGGCGGGCGGGATGAGCCGGGCGAGATGTTCTTCTTCTCCGCTTACCGCGTCAATTGAAGTGCGGAGACCGGCTTTTTGCGCGGCGTTCAATACCCGGCACATGACAGTGGGGTATTCGCTGTCAGCCGCGTCCAGTTTGTCCAATAGCGATATATAGCCGATGTGCAGGATGTCCGCTTCGAGATTGGCAAAATCAATATGTTCCGGCCCAAATAATGCATCGGCTCCGCGAAAATGAAAAAAAGTACGCCTGCCGGAATTCTGTTCTGTCATCACGTCCGTGTACGCTGTTGCTCCCTGCCGCCTGATACGCGATGTATCTATATTCGCGTGGCCCGCAAATTGGGACAGAATATAATCCCCGGCCCCGTCATGCCCCACAAGCCCAATGGCTGTTATGGGCAGGGATGGGTCGAGCCTGGCAAGTATCAACACACAGTTGCAGCACAGGCCGCCGGTGGAACGGTCTGTGTCCGTAATGGTAGTCAGTGTCTGCGGCGCGGGATAGCTTTCGATAAATTTAATATAGTCTACGCCCAGATTTCCGGCGATGGCTATACCTTTTTTCATGCGCTTATCTGTTTCACCCAACCGGTAATCTGCTGCTGTACCTCTGTACCGTTTTTCAGGGGCTCCTTAAAGTCCATTTCGGAAACAATGTCATTACCCGCAAGCATTGTTTTGAATTTATCAAGGGCGTTTCCTTTGCCCCCGGCATGGCATACAAAAAGGGCGATCTTTTTGCCGCTAATGGCGGTCCCGGAAAGGAAGGTCCGCATTGGCGGCGCGGGTGAACCGGCCCAAACCGGCGCGCCGAGTATGATCAAGTCATACGCGGTCGGATCAAAAGTATACGGTTTGAGAAGGGGCTTTCTGCGTGAGAACACCATACCGCAGCCCCAGAATAATTTGGCAACCTTGCCGCGCTTTTTTTCATCTTTTGTTTGCAACTGAAGCAAATCCGCGTTGATTTGGGTCTTGATCTGCTCCGCAGCAAAGGTACAGTTTCCATCACTCGAATAAAATACAACTGCTGTTTTCATATATGATTTCTCCTTAAAAATTTGGTTCCCTTCATTTTATATCGTAAATGGCCGGAATACAATCGTCTGAAGCGTCAAACTACCAGTTGACATTTTTGTGTTCCTGTGGCAGTGATTCTTTATTAAGGAGAAGGAAATGATTAAAAAAATATTCGCGAAAGCGGGAATAGTGCTGGTGGTTTTTGCCTCCCTTTCTTTAACAACCTGCCAGAGCCTGAGGTCTATTTTCCGGGAGCCGGTTTTATCCCTTCAATCGGTTGCGATTTCAAAAATCACCTTTACCGCCGCGGATCTGCTGTGCAAGGTAAAGGTAGAAAATCCCAATGCCATTGACATTCCTTTTCCTGAAGTTGGCTGGGAAATTTTTATAAATAAGAACTCTTTTATCACCGGAATTATCAAAAATAATCAATCCCTTAAGCCGCGCAGGTCAACCGTCATTGATGTGCCTATAAGTCTTAACTACCTTGAAGTTTTTAATACTTTTAGATCTCTTAAAGGAAGTAAACAGGCTGATTATAGAGTCACGCTGGCGGCAAAGATTCCTCTTCCCATTATGGGGGACAAGGTTTTTAATTTTGCGCATGAAGGGATTTTTCCCGTTTTACAAATGCCCAAACTGAGTATGCCTTCAATGAAGATTGATAAAATGAATTTTACCAGAGCGGAGATTCTCTGTACGGTTAATGTTGAGAACCCCAACAACTTTGCTCTGCCCTCGCCAAAAATAGCATACGATTATACCGTAAACAGAAATTCATTCATAAAAAGTTCAATAGACAATGCCTCGCCGCTTGCCGCCGCCTCGGTTACCGCAATACCAATCAGGTTCACGGTGAATTACGCGGATTTGTATCAAAGATTCCAGACCCTGCGGAATTTGGGCGAAGCCCCAAGTTTGATTTCCCTGAAAAGCGATTTCTCTATTCCGGCATTTGCCAA
>JAIRUN010000055.1 GCA_031254365.1 Treponema sp.
ACAGCGGCCGATGGGAGTCGAACCCACGTCTCCAGCTTGGAAGGCTGGGGTAATAGCCGTTATACGACGGCCGCAAATTCTGCACTTGGCAGCTACCACTATCTGAAACAATATTGAAATAATTCAACCTTGTCAAGTATTCAGTCCAGGGCAACCGCATTTACTTCTTTCAATTACCAAAGGTGGCACATCTCGCCTGAGGGAAGCCCGGCGGAGTGGCAAATATGCCTGTTGAGCCCGCCGCCGTAGCCGCCTGACCATTAAATACAGAAAACATAATTATTGACATGTTATCATTTCATTAAGTGGTCAGGCCATTATTGTACCCATTCCCGCCTTTTTTCGCTCGTCTACTATGGCGGGGAATTCCAGATATATTTGCCACTCCGCCGGGCTTCCCTCAGGCGGCATATACCCCATTACCATTGCCAGGGGAAATGCGGTTGCCCTGTGCCGGTATAGTCTCGGCAGGGGAGCGGCCAGCGGCGAAGCCAAAACTTTCTGGTATCCCTTATTCACTATCAACGATCCAGGCTTAAGTACATTCAGAAATGTGTGCCCCGTAAAATTAACATGGGGTGTCAGAGGTAAGTGTACCGTGTATGCACGGTGCGCTTGACCTCTGACAGGCCCCCTGTTGTCTGCTATAGGCATACATTTCTGCTTTTGCATAATTTTGGAACAGGCTCCGCAGGCAGGCTCATCCAGGTTTTTGGTATTGCCGCTGGCCGCTCCCCTGCCGGGTTTATTCCGGTATAAAGTAAATGCTTTTGCCCTGTATTCACTCACGGTCTTTTATCCGGTAAATTCCACCTTCCTCCGCTACCATTAATTCCTTTTTCAGAACTTCCAAAACCCGGTACAATTCCTCTTTCTCAAGACCGCTGGCCGCGCCGATTTGCCCGGCATTGCCGCTGCCGCCTGAAGCCAGTGTCCGCAGCACCTTGCCCCGAATCTGCCGGAAGGAGCCTTCAAAAGGACTTTGTTTGATATAATGGGCGCTGCGGCGATTGGGATTCACAATGAGCTTTTTCAGGGCAGCGCCGTAATCCATCAGGGCATAGTACCAGTCGCGGGGGTTTTCATGATCCAGCGCGGATTCAAGGATCGGAACAATTTCCCTGTCCTTCACATCGGCGCGATCCGGAAAAAAGAAATGAATTACCACCCCGCGAATATTGGTCTCTATAAAGACAGAGGGAACGTTATACGCAAAACAGGCTATGGCTCCGGCAATATAAGGGCCGACTCCGGGAAGGGACAGCAGGGCAGCGGGAGTTTCAGGGACTTTGCCCCGGTTTTCCCGTGTTATGAGCGCGGCGCTGCTTTTCAGGAAGAAGCAGCGGCGGTTGTAACCCAGGCCGCTCCATTCACGCAGGACTTCATCCATAGAAGCCGCTGCCAGCGCCTCAGGCGCGGGCCAGAGTTCCATCCAGCGCTGCCAATAGGGAATGACCCGCGCGGTCTGCGTCTGCTGCAGCATGAATTCGGAAACCATCACCCCCCAGGGATCAGCGCCCCGCCAGGGAAAGTCCCGTCCCGCCTGTTCATAATTGGACCGGATAATGGTTCTGAATTCTTCAATGTCCATTACACTCCTGCGCCTTTTTGATAATTAGACCGGCAATTTCGTCCGGCGATAAATTATCAGTATCAATAATAATGTCGGCGAATTGATGATTGTCATTGTCAATGTTATAAATGCGAAGGTAGCGGCTGCGATCCTGCCGGTCCCGTTCCGCGGTAAAAGCCGCTATCGCTTCAAGGCTCCCCCCTTCCCTCTTTACGATCCGCGCCGCCCTGGTTTCGGCGCTTGCGGTTAAAAAAACTTTGACATCAGCCTCATCCAGCATCCAGATCGCAAGCCGTGAGCCAAGTACACAGCCCTTGCTCTCACGGGCAAGCTGCACCTGGCGGGTGTCAACTTCTTTGTCCCAGGAATCATCTTGAGCCGCACGGTCAAGCACTTCCTTGAGGCTGATGCCCTGCTCCTGCGCAAGGGTACGAAAAGTAAAATTGATAAAAGTCAGGCCCAGCTTTTCCGCCACCATTTTGCTGATCGTTGTGTTTCCGCAACCGCTCTTGCCTGATATGGCAATCTTTATGTCCCGCATTATCCCCTCCTCTACTCTACATTCCGCAGTTGTTCCCTTACATTTTCCAGCGCTTCTTTCATCTCTACCACCGCGCGGCTGACTTCAAGAACAGCACTCTTGGAACCAATAGTGTTTATTTCACGGTTGATCTCCTGGCAGAGAAAATCAAGTTTTTTTCCGGGCCGGGGATTATTCGCCGTTTCTGTTCTGAATTCGCCAATGTGCGCGGAGAGCCGGGAAATTTCCTCGGCGATTGTGTGTTTCACGAGGAGAACAGCGGTTTCCGCGAGGATGCGATTCTCATCGATCTGATCCCCAAGCATTTCCGCAAAACGTTTTTTGATATTTTCCCTGATGGCAATTTCAAGATCAGGCGCACGGGAAGCAACGGTTTTTAGAGCCGCCTCAATAATGCCAATGGAACGAAGAATATCTTCTTCGGTATGCTTCCCTTCCCGCTCACGCTCCGCCTCAAAAGCAGCGGCAGCCTCTTTCAAAACCGGCTCTATCGCAAGCCAGTACCGTTCGTCATCGCGGCTTTTCTCAATATCAAGCACTCCCTCCATTCCGATTAACACTGACAGGCTTAATGGTTCGTTAATGCCAAGACTAACGGCAAGATCGCCGATTGCCGCGTGATAGGCTCTGGCAGCTTCGGTATTCACCGAGACTTTTACCGGCGTATTGGATTCGCGCAGACGCACAAAGACTTCAACCTTTCCCCTTCCGCAGACTCCGGCAATGTGTTCCCGTATTTTCGGCTCCAGACTTGAAAGCCATGACGGAGAGTTTACAAAAATTTCAAGGAAACGGTTGTTATAGCCCCTGATCTCCACCGAGAGGGAAATATCTTCGCCCTGTTTTTCCCGAAAGGCAAAACCGGTCATGCTTATCATTTATCCCTCCTTATAATGTTCAAAAAGTTTTACGCCTAATGTCCAGTTGCTGCCCGCGCCCAATGTCAGAAAAAGATCGCCTGATTTGAGTATTTGTGCAAGCGGCCCAAAGGCATCTACCGGCTCATCAACATAATACACACTGCCTGATTTTCCGCCGTGGATACTTTCCACCTTTTCGCAGAGGGTTCTGCCATTGACGCTTCCGTCATGTTTTTCCCGCGCTGAGGCGTATATTTTGTGCAGAAAAAGCACATCAGCGCATTCCAGGGAATGGGCAAACTCTTTCAGCAGCGCGGCGGTTCTGGTATAGGTATGGGACATAAAACTCACCACCAGCCGCCGTGATGGATAGAATGATTTCAGCCCCTCCAATGTCGTTTTAATCTCTGTCGGATGATGGCCGTAATCGTCCATAAAAATAATTCCGCCCGCTTCGCCGATAATTTCAGAGCGCCGCTTTGAGCCCCTGAATTCCTCCAGCGCTTTTTTCACACCCTGCCGCCTGAGTTCGTTCCAGCCCTTTTCAGCAACGCAATCATGCGCGAATTCATTTTGCACCAGTATTGAAACAAGCGCCAGCGCCGCGGCCGCGTTCAGCGCCTGATGACGGCCCGGAATACGGATACAAAGTTCTCCGAAACCCGCGATGTTGAACACAGATTTCTCATCCTCTACGCGGTACGAAATAATTTGATATTCACCGGCAGCGTTAAAACCGTAGGGGATCAGCGCAATTCCGCGATTTTCTTTTTCGATAATTTTGGCAACTTCGCACGCGCCGGGATCATCAGCGCAATAAATCAAATCCCCGCCGGGCGGAAGAAGGCGGCAGTATTCAATAAAGGCATCACGGATCGATTCATAGGTGGGGAAAAAATCCTGATGATCGCTTTCAACCGCGCTGAGAATAATATGCCGGGGATGAAACGCCAGAAAATGTTTGCGGTATTCGCAAGTCTCGGCAATAAAATATTTATTCCCCAGTGTAAGGGTTGATCTTCCGTTAAAGGCAGCCACCGCGCTGCCCGCGAGAATTTGGGCGGGAATCCCTGCCCCCCGCATCAGCGCGCCTGACATCGCCGTGGTGGTGGTTTTACCGTGAACCCCGGTTATGCCCGTGGAATCAAATCCGCTTGACCACATTCCCAGCGCGTCAGGGTATTTTACAATGGGAATAGAACGCCGCTGCGCCTGCGCAAGCTCCGGGTTGCTCTCCGCGCTGTATGCAGCCGAATAAATCACAATATCAATATCACCGTTAATATGGGCGGCATCAAAGGATTCGTAATAGGGAATTCCAAGTTCTTTCAGAATGGCATCAGTATAGAAAACCTCGTCCGTATCCGAGCCGCTTACCTTCATTCCCGAAGCAAGCATCAGTTCAGCCAGAGCGCAGACACCGGTTCCCTTAATCCCGACAAAGTAAACCGAAGCGCCCGGATGAAAGATACCAGAAAAAGACTCCATACTTTTTTAATTCCGTATTTGAACTCCGCCCTTGAATGCGTTAAAGCGCCTCAAGACATTATCTTCGTTTTGGGGATCTTCCATGGAAAGATACAAAGTATAACGAAGATCATCTTTTCCCGAAGGAGACATCAAAGTTCCTCCTATAGTGCCTTCATTGTCTTTGGCGGAAATAGCCGGTCTCCCGTTGAAGGGGAATCTTTCCATGAAAACATCGTTCCAGCTTTCCTGGGAATTGGCAGGCATCCGGGAATCAGGCTTCAGCCGCTTGACGAGGTTGATTGTTTCTTTGTACCGGGAATCCCGGTGCAGGGTTATACGGCGTATACCGAAGTTGAGTTTACCATCCATCAAATAGTGGCTGGGCCCCAGAAAAAGTTCAGAAGTATTTGTCCAGTCAAAGACACTGTTATTAACAGAAAAAGCAATATCACCTGTGTTAAACGATATTTGCTTTGTACTCTCCTGCCACCGGTAATTCAAATTCTTCAGAAAATCGGGGACATATCTGGTACGGAGAAAATCATTCCAGCCTTCAAAAGTACCCGAATATGCCGCCCAGATGTGGTCACAGATTTTACGGATATCCCATTCGTAAATATGCTGGGCGGAGCTGCCTTTTCTGACTGTAATAACAGCCGGACCATTAGGCAGGGGAAGTATATACATGATTAGCAGTTGATCTACAAATTCTATGGGCCATTGGGCGGTCAGCCATTCCCTTCCCAAACTATCCTTATAGGATGACAGTTCTTCCGGATCGCCAAAAGAAAGTATACGGTATTTGTCATTTCCCATGGTTCTGTCCAGATATATGGTCTGCAGGATTGTATCCATTATGTATCTGGGCTCATAGGATTTCGCGAGACTCACCGATTTGGGTTTGTTTAGCTTATAGAAATTCCAGTCCTGAATTTCGGTGTGTATCAGGTTACCGTCATCGATCAGATTGTAACTCTTGTTGGATAAATTCGACAATGTCCATTCACTGTCATCGGGATCAATAAAATCAATTTGAGGAAAAACCGTAGAAATGGTTGTATTCAAAATCCACCTGTTGTTGGGACCTGTCAGATATTCGGGGGCTTCGTCAAAGAGACCGGTCATGGCAGCCGCATAGTCAACGCGGTATCCGGCGGTTAACTGTTCCCTTATATTTTGATAAGACTGGGGCAATGATACACTGGTTTCAAAGATGCGAGTCAAACTGTTAGCCAGAATCAGATGCCCATATCCCATTTTCAAACGGTAATCCAGCTTTGCGCGGCCAGTGTCGAGTATGGTCGACGCGGGAATGGAATAAAGTATATTATCCTGCCGGGCGGTCACCAGAGCCACTACCTTGCCGTCAGGCCTTACCAAAGGGCCGCCGGAATTTCCCGGATTGCCGTCAGCCGATGTTTTTAATAAATTCCAGCGTCCTGAATCTTCTTCGGGGACAGTACCCAGAATGAGGCCGCTTCTTATTACAATGCCTTCGCCCAGAGCGTTTCCAACGCTAAAAACCTGCTGTCCTTCCCGAAAGCTTTGATTGAATTCAAAATAAGAATCAAAAGTTTTACCTTTAACTGTGAAGATCAGGAAATCTTTTTCATTGGATCCGCCTACGACCTGATCCACTTCAAAAACTTCTCCGTCTTTGTTACGGATATAATACTGATTTAGCATCCTGCTTTCAAATCCCAGATTAATAACATGAAAGGCTGTTATGAGTTCAGTTTTGGAAATGGCAAAGGCTGTTCCAATAGAATAATATTTATCATTCCTGACAGCAAAGGGTATCCTTGACCAGTCCAGTTCTTTTTCATAAACCACGGAGTCAACAACAGGCTTTTCCTGCACTACTTCAAATACAGCGGTCTGAGTCAGATTAAATACAACAGAGGGTATTCCCGCATCGCCGCCTGATTGCGTGGAAAAACATGAGGCAAAAAGGGCTGTAATAGCGGCGATCCATAAAAGATTGATATATTTCATAGTAAATAATTTTACCATGTTTTGGAAAAAAAGTCAAACGAGCATTTCCGGCCTGTATTTTGAACAATATCATTTCAGCCGATAATCATAGTATGAGGCCCTGCCTGTTCATCCTGCTCATCGCGTTTGCCATCCTCCCCCTGTCCGCCGCTCCGGTTTATTCCCCTACCTGGGGTTTCAGGCTGGATCTGCCCGAAGATTATGAATTGACCGAAGGAAACGGCAGGGATCGCTTCTCGTTTCAGGGCCCCAATGGGACGCGGTTTGACATTGCGGTATACAGCGGGGTTTACCAGAACATTACGCAAATGGCCGGGGATATCAATCGCCGTCTGGGAAATACCGGGGAAGGGGCGAATCCTCAGCTTTTTGATTATGGAGACAAAGCAGCCGCCCTTATGGAATTGCGTTTTGGAAATTACGCGGGCTGGGGCCTCTGTGTGGAACTGGATGGCGGAACCACGAATGAATCAGGGCAGCCTGGGCAAAGACCCCTGCTGCTTGCCCTGTCCTATGCGCCATCAGGGACAAGAGGCTTGGAACTGTACCATATGTCCGCGCTGGATTCCATTATCCCCTCCAAAACAGAGCAGCGGCATCCGGGGCCGATTATGGAATTCGGTTTTCCACGCGGCGAAAAAAAATTGACCGGTCTTGCCTTGACAGGAATCAATGCCATGATTCGGGAAGGCGATGCCGAGGCAGCGCAGACCCTGATTGACCGGGAATTCGCCCTGCTCCGCCTTTACCAGTCAGCCGATAACTGGCAGGAAGCGTGGATACGGTTTTACCGGGTGATCTACCGGGATTCATGGGATCGGGTAGCGGACGCGGTTTTCCAGCTTGAACGGTTCTGGAATGTTGAAGTGAAAAGCAACGCTGACAAAGAAATGAACGAGCGGGCGCTTGCGGAAAAAGCACTTGCGTGGGTGCAGGGTTTCAGCTATGAGCGGGATTTTGCGGGCAGTGATTTTGTTAATCTGGTCAGCGCCCTTACCGAAGGCAGGGGCGATTGCGACAGCCGCGCAATGCTCTGGGCATTGATCCTTACGCAGGCGAATATTCCGGCGGCGATAATGGTGTCCCGCGAGCACAGCCACGCAATGGGTCTGGCGGACATTTCCGGCGCGGGAGCCCGTTTTGAGGCTGGCGGAACAAAATGGCTGGTAGCGGAAACCACTGCCAATGTCAACATCGGACTAATTGCCCAGAATGTCAGCGACATTGAATCATGGCTGGCCGTGCTGTTTGATTAAAGAACCGCTGATTATCCGCGGTCGCCGGTTCCCTTTTTTTTCTTTACCACTACCCGCTTGGCCGCTTTTGGGGAATGGGTTTTCTGCTTTGCCGGTGTTTCCGCGGATTCTGATTTTTCTCCCTGCCCTTTCCGCCGTTTATCACGCACGGCCTTTTCCATAACCCGCAGGGATTCGTCAAAACCCTTGAGGAATTCCTGAAGGTCATCGGCAAAGAGAATTACCGACTGGCGATCAAAGCCGCCCGTCTCCTTGTTTTTGCTTTCCACGATGTTGAGGTAAAGATCGCCCATGCGGTTTTCTTTGACATTAAAAAAATAAGTCCGATTGGGCAGCATTACCCGCGTTGAAAAAAGTTCTCCCCGTACTCCCATGTGTAACTCCTCTGTTAACCGGCTTTGTCCGCTTCAAGTGTCATGCGGCGCTGCCAGTCGATCAAATCATGTTCAATACTTTTATCCGTTCCTTCGACTTCGGCCATAACGCGAAAGACCGGTTCGGTCGCTGAACCACGCATCCAGATTGAGGCAATGGCCATGCCCTCATTATTAAGAAAATTGATTTTAAGTCCACCCCTGCCTGCTTCACCAAAATTGGCAAGTCCCCGTTTTTCTTCCATGCCGTTATACGCTATCGCCTCCCAGCTATGTATACCGTAACGGGTTTTGAATTTTTCCTTTTGCGCTTCCCATTCGCGGAGAAAAATCCGCTGATACCGGTCTTTGAGCAGACTATGATCGCTTGTATTAACGCGCAGGACCGCTTCTTCGGCATAAGCGCCGGTAGTAACAAAAGCGGGCAGGCTTGCGATTACATCGGCAAGATTAAAGTCATCGCGGTACAAGCGCCTCTGATTCGAGCGCTCGCACCAGATTTCAAAAAGACCGGGCCTGCCCGCGCCGCCGCGCAGGGAAAGGAGTTTTGCCAGCGCAAGAACCGTGTGCAGCGGATCGCGTACCGCTGAGGGATGAGTGATATTTCCTCCGGCTGAACCCTCGCCCAGTATGCGCACGATGTAGCCTTTTTCACGCAGCCTGCGGGCAAGGCCAACTACATTTGCCTCGCCTACCTCGGCGCGGAACACCTCTGCGCCAAAAGCGGCGGCTATGCGATCGATGCGGAGAGAAGTGGGATCATTAACCGCTATGGCAATATGGGGAACGCTCCCCGATCCCCAGACAAGATGGGAAAGTTCGGCAACACAGGCCAGGGCAAACACTTCCTGCGCTTCGAGCGCTCTTGCCTTTGCCAGAGTTTCATCCCAAACCACGAGATTCCCCCGGTCACCGTCGCAGTCAGGCACATAGCCCAGCATAAAGGAAGGATCGCGGCGGTGAAGCTCCTCCAGCAAAGCGCGGCAGGGCTCAAGTGATTCACCTTCGGGCACTATGCGGTGGGCTATCTCACCGGGCTGCGCGTTGATTGCCTCAAATTTGATTCCCATGCCGGTGAAAAAATCACGATCAATAGAAACAGTTCGCGCTGAACCATTAAAATCACAGGCAAGACCCAGCGGCCGGCTGGCAAGCCCCTGCTTAAGCGCAGTAGCAATATCAAACGTAACGGAAACCGGCGCGGCCCCGGCATTAGCCGCAATTTTTTCACCCCATGCGACTTTTTCGCTGAAATCAAAATATGCTTTGCGGGCTTCATTTTTGGTTTTGGTTTCGGCGGCATATACTTCCTGCACAGCAGCAAGATCAGAGCCGGCAATCAGTGTTTCGAGGCTGGCGATAGAATTCGCATCAGCCAGCAGGGAACGGAAACTGGCGATGAGCTTCGCCGTTTCTTTCGCGGCCAGAACGCCGCCGTCAGTAAGGCCGAATTTCAACCCGTTATGCCCTATGGGATTATGACTCGCCGAAATATAAACAAAGCCCGCTTCCGGCGAACCCTTGTCCGCCACTCTCAGACTGCGGGCCCATGCCATTATTTCCGGAGCGGCGGTAATACCGGCATACCGGACAGTGCAACCCTGGGCCAGAAGAACCGGGATCATTGTTTCGGCAATGGCCTTTCCCGTAGGACGGGTATCGCAACCCAGCAGCGCAAGAGGCGGCTTGCCGGATATGGTGTTGATAGCGCGTAAATATTCGGCGAAAACCAGAGCCGCGGCCGCGGCAATAATCCTGTGAGCCGGAGAAATCCACTCCGCCGCGCTTTCTTCATTCCCATCACTGGCAAAAACGCCGCGCCAACCGGAAGCGGAAAGGATCATTTTCCCCAGCGCCGCGTCCACATCTTCTTTCAAAACCATGAGCGCACAGTATATCCTGTCCCCGTTTTTATTGCTAGAGCGAATTGGACTTGTTTTTTTGGTTGAAAAATCTCCTTCTTCATGCTATATTACTGACAAGAGGATATATGAAACAAATTGCCTTCAATGGACGCATACTTCTGCGGAAGATTTTTACCGGATTAAGTTTGGGAGCCGTGGCTATTACATTTCAGGCTTGTTACGGATCGCCTGAGGTTGCCTTAAACGGGACGGTAAGAAGCGCCGATGACGAAAAACCAATTCCGGGTATTAGTGTTTCGGCTTATGATGAGAATGATTACGTTTTAACTGGCAGCAGGGGGCAGTACCATATGCTTGTCATGGACTGGGAACAGACCATATATTTTAAGGATATTGACGGCGAAAAAAACGG
>JAIRUN010000160.1 GCA_031254365.1 Treponema sp.
CTGCCCTTTGAAAATTATCTGTATATCATATCCCTTAAAGGCAGTGATATTATCGCACTCTTTGATTTTATTGGAACCATATCCCAGGGCAACGGCGGTTTCCCCCAGTTTTCAAAAGAAGTACGCTACACGCTGGATGTTCCCGGCAAGACCGTCAGCGGCCTTACCATAGGCGGCGCGTCTGTTGATCCTGACAAGACATACCGGTTCTGCACCAACGATTATATTCTGTCCGGCGGTGACGGCTACGTTGTAGTCAGAGATAAAGCCGCCGATCCCTTTAACACCTCCCTGCTGCTCTCGTATGTGGTAATCGAGTACATCAGCGCCCAGGGCGGAATTATAACTCCCGCAAAAGACGGCCGGTTAACCGTTACAGGCGGCGTTGCCCTTCCCTGATATAAAATTCAATATAACTTCTGTTACTCATAATCCGCCGCCGCTTCAGCGGCCAGCGATTCGCCGCTGCCGGTTTTGTTCCGGGGCCGACTGCCTCTGGACATAATCCGCTCCTGTCCGGCTTTGCGATCTTCAAGGGCGAGTTTGGCGGCGGCGCGGACAGCCCGTGCTGCGGTTTCGCTGATCCGGCAGCGCTCGGCAAGTTCCAGCGGCTCTGTCGCGGCGATGTTGCCGATATTTTCATAGGCGCGCATGATTGTCGCGGCGCGTTTGGGGCCGATGCCTTCAACGGATTCCAGCACCGGGAAGAATAAATCTTTTGAGCGCAGCCGCTGGTTTAAACCCGTGGCAAAGCGGTGGGTCTCATCGCGGACAAATTGCAAAACTTTGAGCGCGTCAGACTGACGGGAAAGGATCAGCGGCTCTTTCGCGTGGGGCAGCCAGAGTTCTTCCTCCCGCTTGGCAAGACCCACCACGCCTGAGTCCATGCCAAGTTCGTCCATTACGCTTTTTGCCGCGTTTACCTGACCAATACCTCCGTCAATAAGCACCAGATCAGGCAGTTCCTTGCCTTCCCGAATCTGCTGGGAATAGCGCCGGTGTACCGCTTCCCGCATGGCGGCAAAATCATCCACTATGCCTATCACGCTGCGGAGTTTGAAGTAACGGTAATTTTTCCGGTCAGGGACACCGTTCCTGAACGAGATCAGCGAAGCCACCGGATGTTTGCCGTCAAGCTGGGCAATATCAAACCCTTCGATCCGTTCCGGCCTTGTATGCAGATTCAGGATGCGGGCCAATTCATCAAGCGCGGGACCAGCGCCCCGTTCCTTGAGCCGTTTGCGAATATCCTCAACCGCGTTCTGCCGGGCCATTGCCAGAATCGCCGTGTGGTGTTTTTCAGTTGGCGTTATCAGTTCCGGCTCATGGCCGGTTTGCGTTTTGAACCAGTCGATCAGTGAAGAAGATGGAATGAAAGTTGAAATATCAGATGACAGCGGAGAGAGGTATATCTTTGGCGGCGGAGGACGGCCCGGATCATAATACGATGTGATGAACATTTCCAGAGATTCAGCCTCGTCAGCGGCGGATTTGGTGCGGTACAATTCACGTCCGGTCATCTTGCCGTCACGCATGGAAAAAACCGTGAATGTGGCAAGCATCCCTTCGCCGCCCCAGGCAATGTAATCCCGGCCTTCGGGATCAAAGTCCACCACCGCACTGTCCCCTCCGGCCAAATCTTCAATGGCTCTGATGGCGTTTCGCAACTGGGCGGCCCGCTCGAATTGCAGGGCTTTGGCGGATTCGTGCATCTGAGTGGTGAGATCAACAATCAGCGATTCGGTTTCGCCGGAGAGAAGTTTTTGCACCCGCTGCACATGGCAACGGTAATCCTCCGCGCTGATCCTTGCGCAGCAGGGGGCCATGCAGCGTCCGATGTGGTAGTACATACAGGGCCCGACTCTGTTGTTTCGTATGGTTCTGCATTTCCGCAATGGAAACAGTTTGTCGATAAGCTCCAGCATGGCATCCACCATTTGCACGTTGGGGAAGGGGCCGTAATACAGGCTCTTATCTTCTATAATATGACGGGTGCGGAAAATACGGGGAAATTGTTCTGCGGTAATCCGGATCACCGGATAGGTTTTGCCGTCTTTCAGGTTGATGTTATAGCGCGGGCTGTGCTGTTTTATCAGCGTATTTTCCAGCAGCAGGGCCTCGTACTCGCTGGCAACGATAATCGTTTCAATGGAGCGGACATGGCGGATCAGGGTTGCGGTCTTTATGTCTTTTTCACCGGAAAAATAGGATTTGAGCCGGTTCTTCAGCGATTTGGCCTTGCCCACATAGATAATCCGCCCTTCTTCGCCCTTCATAATATAGACCCCCGGTTCAGTGGGAGCGTCCAGCGCTATCGCTTTGAGGTTTTCAGGGTTTTTTGAAAGGTCCGGCTCGTTCATTTTTGTTCAATAAATGCCGATAATAGTACAGAATCTATGAAAAAGGCAGCGCTCTTCATATTTATAGTGTACTTTGTTTTTCCGGTTTCAGGTAGTCTGTACGGGGTTGGGGAAAAAACCATTGCCCTTGGCGGCGATTCGGCCTGGGATTTGGCTGAAGTCCGTTCCGGTATAAACGAAGTAAATTTGGTACGTTCCCGTCCGGTGCTTGTTCTGGCATCGGCGGTTAATTCCGGCCATGTTATGCGTCATCAGACAGCGGCGGCTGTTGATCTTTCCCTTTCCTTTGACGAAGGAAATGCCGGATTGTTCAGGGACAGTGCTGGTCATTACCGGCTCATTGCCGCGCCGGAAACAATTCCCCTTCCGCCTTTGGTTGAGGCGGTTGACCAGCGTTACGCACGGGCCGGAACCGGAGCGGCGCATTTCACCGGCGCTACTCCGCTGATTATTGAGCCGTTTGACCGGAACGCGCTGTTTGCGCCCAATAAGCATATCCGCGATTTCACCCTGGAATTCTGGCTGTACCCGCTTTCCATGGAAAACGGCGAGCAGATACTCTCATGGGCCGCGTCCCGTCCGCAGCGAAATACAGCGGACAGCAGGGGCTATGCCCTTCAGCAGATTCAGTGCGTGACAGTGAGAAACCGGCTGCAATGGACATTCCTCAATTTCTTTGCTTCCGCTGACGGCAGAAATCATCTCGACATAAGCATTTCAGGGGATACCCCGGTGGTTCCCAAAACATGGAGTCATCATTTGATTCGTTTTGATTCATCTACAGGACTTCTTGAATATATGGTGAATGGCAGAACCGAAATAATTGATTATGCGAGTTCTACAGGCCGTGAAGGCGGCGAGGTTTATACCCCGATAACCGGGGAGGGCGGTTTTTTTACGCTGGGAAACAGTTTCACCGGGCTTATGGATGAATTCAACATCCATAGCGCATGGCTTCATACCAGTCAGATACAGAAATATGCTGTTCAGGGCGGCCGTATGGAAACCGGCGCGATTGATCTGGGCGAGGGAAGCAACGGCGTTTTGCGGGTTGAGGCGCTGGGCGGCAGGACTTCGATTGCGGGGGCCAGAATCAGCAATGAATTCCGGCACAATGGCCGTTTCCGTTTTTCAGATGATTCGGAGATGCAGTTCTTTATACGGGTTGCGGATAACCCCTATCGCTGGGATGATTTGGGCTGGCATACCTTTAACCCCGGCGCTGATCTGGCTGGTAATATCCGCGGCCGTTATGTGCAATTAGCGGTTGATTTTTATCCTTCCGCAAACGGCGAGGCCAGTCCCTATCTGGAGGAACTGAAAATAATCTATATGCCCGATGAGCCGCCTCTGCCCCCGGTTTCGCTTGTTGCGGTTGCCTTTGACGGCGGCGTAGAACTCAGGTGGAGAAACAGCCCTGATGCCGATACCGCCGGATACCTCGTGTATTACGGCACGGTACAGGATGATTACTTTGGCGAAGGCGCAAGTCTGGGATCATCGCCTGTTGACGCGGGGAAGCGGAATACTATTATTATAGACGGACTTAAAAATGGCACACTGTATTATTTTCGGGTAGCCGCGTATAAGCGGAATAGCTCTTTGCTTACCGGAGAATTTTCCAGAGAAGCGCGGGCCCGTCCCTTACAGGGGCTTTCCGCTGAATAGGCCGGCCTGTTATATACCATTGTGCCGTACATTTTTTACAATTTCAAATAATTCATTGAACATAACATAATATTTATGTACAAACGGTATCGTGTTAAAGTCCGCCGGGCTTTAGTCAGCACCCGGCTGCGATTTTTCGTAGCTCGCCCCGTAGGGGCGCATAAATAATCATAATTTATGATTATTTCCAAATTGTATCATTAGTATATTGTCTATTAATATATATCCTTTATAATCATTCCAAGAGTATTTTATAACTCTATTAAACGGATTAACTCCTTTTATTCCATCTTTATTAAAGAGGATATAAGAGCGTTTATAAATGTTCACCAATAATAATTTCAATAAATGATAGCAAAAAAATAATGCGACCAAGTTTACCCAAATTATAATGAATATTGTATTTCCAAATAGTTTTTCAACAAGAATTATTAAAACTGGTTGACTTAATAATATAAATATTACAACTATGAATTCTCTCAAAGGGTATTTTATATAGAATATTTTATCATCTTCCATGCTTTTATTCTTCTATTGTATCACCAAAAAATTGCGTTTGCCAACATATCTTTGGTTTGTGTTTCGCAGTTCCTGAACAAGTCCGATGTCTGGCCGGGGCTAGCGTTTGCCGCTGTTGTGCGGCGTTCCTGTCTTTTTCTTCCATGCGGCATCAATTCGATTCTTCTCTTCACTGGTTATAGCTGCTGTTTTGGACGGAGTGGCGTGTGTGCTGCCGGGTAAATTCTTTATATGAGCGGCTGGGAGTCTGTCGTAAATTTCCTGCAGCTTAAATGCCACTGAATTATATTGGCTGGTCAAAGTGAAATTTACCGCGTGTTGGAGAGCAAGACTTTTATACTCTTGAATAAGCTGTTCGAGTTTGCTCCGGTCTTTACAGGTTCTGTGTTTGTTTACTTCGGCTTCTACATCAATTATCATTTTTTTACTCCGAATATAAGACTATACCATACCAGCGCAAATGTCAACCGGCCAATTTACAAATATTTCACCAGTTCTCTCAACTCCCTGATTCTTGTAGAACTCAGGTGGAGAAACAGCCCTGATGCCGATACCGCCGGATATCTCGTGTATTACGGCACGGTACAGGATGATTACTTCGGCGAAGGCGCAAGTCTGGCTCCATTGCTGCTGACTTTATTCACTTACGCCCATTCGGGCGCAGTTGTTGGTTGTCACGCGGCTGACAATTACTTCCATTACGCGGTGACGCTGCACCCAGGCGACACGGAATCGCAAATCGCGCCAGACAAATTCTTCTCCCCTGCGGGGCAGTCCGCCTGAATTTTCCATGACCCAATTGCCCACTGTGGTATTGGGAAGTTCTCCGTCTTCGGCAGGAGCCTCATCGTCAGGAGAATTTTCGCCAGTTGAATTCTTGCTTGTTTTACTGTTAATAAATTCAAGCATATCAGGTAGATTGGCGCTGCCAAGCACTGTAACAGTTCCATCGGCATTGAGCGTGAACGGTTCCACTACTTCGTCATGCTCATCCCAAATTTCGCCTACCAGTTCTTCAATAATATCTTCGATAGTAGCAATTCCCACAGTACCGCCGAATTCATCTACCAGTACGGCCATGTGCGACTGTTTCTGCTGTAATGTCCGCAGCAGCTTTGAGATTTTCATCGTTTTGGTAACGTAGACCACGGGTTTTACTATTTCCGCGAGACTCTTTCCCCGCTTTATCACTTCATGGTGAAAATCCTTTAACAAAATTATTCCGGTGATGTTGTCGATTGTTTCATGGTAAACCGGCAAACGGGAAAAACCGGTCTCTGCGAACATCTGATCAATTTCATCCATTGTACTGGTTTGTGAAACTGCCGCTACATCAACACGCGGGGTACAAATTTCTGCTGTGGTAATATCGTCAAATTCGATTGCCTGCCGGATCATTTCTTCTTCATGCTTGTTGATTCCGCCATCCTGCCTGACCTCTTCCACAAACGTTAACAGTTCGTCCTCGGTCATCAACCTGTCCGCTTTTACCGGAAATATTTTAACAATAACTTTTTTCCATGCTCCGGTAAGGTAATTGAGCGGAGAAAAAATAATGATAAAAAGACGCATAAACGGAGAAACTCGCATAGCGGTAAGTTCAGGAGATTCTTTTGCAAGGGTCTTGGGAGAAATTTCGCAGAACAGCAGTACAATCAGTGTTAACGCGGCGGTAGCAAAACTGACTCCCTTCGCGCCAAACAAACTGAAAAAAAGCACTGCCGCAAGCGCGGAAGCGGTAATATTGACAACGGTGTTCCCTATCAGTATTGAAGAAAGGAGTTTATCATAAGTTTCAAGCATTTTAAGGACAAGGCGCGCCCGTGACGCTTTCCGTTTTTGCTTGTTTTGGGCCGCCATATTTTTAAGTTTGATCCGGCTTAATGAAGAAAAGCTCGTCTCACACAGGGAAAAAAACAAATTGAGGCCAAGCAGGGCAAACAATGCGGCAAACAGGCTTATATAATACGAAGCAGGTTTATCCATTAAAAATTTTCAGGCGCCGATCAGAATCGAACTGATGCATAAAGGTTTTGCAGACCTCTCCCTTACCGCTTGGGTACGGCGCCGGATTTCCTTAATTAAGGATACTCGTATTGTAGCCACAAATGTTTTTTTTGTCCACAGGTCATACAACGCATATAGCGCCGTATCTGTTCCATGACCGTAACTTGGTGTATATTTACCTTTGGGGGCATTATGAACAATGAATACAACTGCTGGCTGCAGGAACGAAAGTCTCAGGCGGCGATTGCGCTGCTGCCGCTGCTGAATACGATTTTTGCCGAAGAAGGCGCGCTGCCGGGCGGCGGGGAAGTTGCGGTGCAGGCGGTCGAGGAATTTCGCCGGGGCATTAAGCGGCTGCTGGGATTTTCACCTTCTGTTCATTTTTCACAAAGCGCACAGGCTGGCGGCTGCGGCGTGTTTTTGGGAACTGTTTCCCGTTTGGAAAAAATCTTTTCGCTTTCCGGCCAAAAACAGGCGGCAGGCGGTTTTACGATACGGTTTAGGGACAAACAGCTTGTCATTGCCGGGCAGGATGAGCCGGGGCTCCTGTACGGTGTGTTCCGCTTTCTTGCGCTGCTGGCGATGGACTTGGTGCATGACGGTCTTGAGATCAGTGACGCACCGGTTTCCCCTTTGCGGATGATCAACCACTGGGATAATCTGGACGGTACGATTGAGCGGGGCTATGCGGGACCTTCCCTCTTTTACCGTAACGGGCGTTTTGATTACGACAGACAGCGTATAGAAGATTATGCCCGCCTTCTTGCTTCGGTTGGCATTAACCGCATTTCGATAAACAACGTCAATGTCCGCGATGAAGCAAAACTCCTTATTACCGAAGAATATCTGGGTGATGTGGCGGCATTGGCGGCTGTTTTCCGGCGTTTCGGGATTAAGCTCTTTCTTTCTATTAACTTCGGTGCGCCCTGGTCACTGGGGAAACTCCCTTCAGCGGATCCGCTTGCCCCTGATGTTGCCGCATGGTGGAAGGAGCGGGCGGCTCTGATCTATAAATACATTCCCGATTTGGCGGGTTTCCTTGTCAAGGCGGATTCCGAAGGCGAGCCGGGGCCTTTCCTGTACAACCGGACTCACGCGGACGGTGCGAATATGCTGGCGCAAGCGGTAGGGCCGCATGGCGGCGAAATTATCTGGCGCTGTTTTGTGTACAACTGCCAGCAGGACTGGCGCGATCACAGTTTTGACCGCGCCCGCGCCGCTTACGATCACTTTATGCCTCTGGACGGCGCATTTAATGATAATGTAATCCTCCAGATAAAATTCGGCCCCTATGATTTTCAGGTACGCGAGCCCGTGACTCCGCTTTTTGGCTCATTCAGCAAAACCCGCCATGTCATGGAATTGCAGATAACGCAGGAATACACCGGTCACCAGATCGATCTTTGCTATTTGCCCTGGTTCTGGGAGGACCTTATGTGTTTTGATACCGCGCAGGGCCCGGCCAGCCGTATCAGCGAATTGGTTGGCCCTTATAGCGGCGGACATTCATTCATCGAAGGTTTTGCGGCAGTAGTGAATGTGGGTCTGGATCGAAACTGGACCGGCCACACACTGGCCCAGGCCAACCTGTACGGCTACGGGCGTATTGCGTGGAATCCCAATCTGACAGCAACGGAAATTGCCCGCGAGTGGAGCGTTCTTTCTTTTGGTACTGGCCCCGCAGCGGAACGCATCGCCGCTATACTGCTCAAGTCTTACCCTGCGTATGAAAAGTACAACGCTCCCTTTGGCGTGTGTTTTATGGTAACGCCCGGTCTGCATTACGGCCCCAACATCGAAGGGTATGAATACAGCCGCTGGGGAACCTACCACCGCGCGGACGCAAAGGCCATTGGCATTGATCGTACGCCATCGGGAACCGGTTACACCAGCCAGTACTCGGCGAAAAATGCCGCCATGTTTGCCGATCCCGCAAGCTGCCCGGAAAACCTTATCCTTTTTTTCCACCGTCTGCGCTATGACTACAAAATGAAAAACGGCGAGACCCTGCTGCAGAATATTTACGACACCCATTTTGAAGGATATGAAGAAGCAGCCGCCATGCTTGAACAATGGAAGAGCCTGAAGGATTCTCTTGAAGAAGAAGTGTATCAAGCGGTGCTTTCCCGCTTTGAGCGCCAGCTTGCCAATGCCCGCGAGTGGAGGGATCAGATCAATACTTACTTTTTCCGCAAGACCGGCATAGCAGACAAGCGGGGCCGGAAAATTTACGACTAAGTGTTACTCCCCGCGCAAGCGCAGAGAGTAACACAAACTGTTTACAATGGCTCAGGATGATCCAATAACCCCCGGTAGTCCATTGCTTTTACTTTTACCGGATTGTTTCTCATTTCCCATACCCGTTCAGCAATGGTGGGATGTCCGGGCCGTCCAAAATCCATCCGGTTGAAATCCCAGCGGTAGCGGGGATCATCCACGGGGAAAGGCGGAGTGCGGAATTTGGCATTGGG